>CADAUN010000026.1:0-11828 GCA_902791085.1 uncultured Erysipelotrichaceae bacterium
TCAAACCTACCATTCGCAATATCACAAAGGCGACTATGTTCGAAATTTCTCTTCTTCCGCGACAAAACATTACGAGAAAAAAGGAAACGCTTATTATGCGTTTGACTTGCCTTCCAACGGAGAAACGAATGTCTCAACTCGTTATATCGGACACAAATTCACCTCTTTGATGGAATTTGCCACCAAGCATTTCACCATTCGTTTTGCGGCAGATGGCTCCTTCAAAAACATCATCGACCGCGAGAACGGGAAAGACATTTTAAATGGTTATGGAAATCGTTTCCGCGTTTATCGAGACGGGTTGGATTTCGATTACGCGAATTGGAACATTTTGCCCAATTATCGTAACCAACCGGAACTCTATATGGATTTAAGAGCCCGTCACGCCAAACGTTATGGTCCCATCACAGAAATCGTCAGCGAATATGCTTTTCATCATTCGCGTTTGATAGAGACCATGCAAATCGATGACGATTCCCGGGTGATTCGTTTCCATCACAAAATGGATTGGAAAGACGACAACTATATGGTGAAAGCGTGTTTTGCCTTGCGCGATATGCCACCCTTTGTCCGTTGTGATACCCCATTTGGTTATCAAGAACGGTCAACATTAAACGATACGCCACATCATCGCGCTCAATTTGAGCTCTGTGCCTATCGTTGGTTCGATTTTTCTAGTGATGAGAATGGGGTCGCTTTCTTTAACCATACCAAAGGTGGATTCTATGCGAAGGAAGGGAAAGTGGAATTAACGTTGCTTCGTAGCGCCAATTATCCTTGCCCGCATATGGACCAGCATCCAACCGTTTACGATTATGCCATCTATGTTCATGCGAAGCCTTTTGCTGAAGCAGAAGTCGATAACCAAGCCAATTTATTCTGCATGCCTTGTTTTTACTTTCATCATGCCGAAGCACCGAAGAACACCATTTTGGTATCGGATCCGGACATTCAGATTTCTTGTTTTAAAAATGCCTATTCTGGCGAAGGGCTTATCGTCCGGCTTTATGAACGAAGTGGACGCGAAACGGATTGCCGCTTAAGCGTTCCTGCTTCTTGTTCCTCCGTTGTTTTAGTCACAGGATTAGAGGATCCGATTGACGTTGTCGACCCGAATAACCTTCATTTCCGGCCGTTTGAAATCAAGACCATCTGGCTTCATTAATCAAACGATGACCAGTCAAAAATCTGTTGCGCATCACGCAAAGAAGAACTTTTCCGAAAAACTAATGCACCGCGTTTCGTTTTAGTGTATATTTATCCATGCACGGAGGCGTACCCAAGAGGCCGAAGGGGGCAGGTTGCTAACCTGTTAGTAGGGGCATATCCCCTAGCCCGAGTTCAAATCTCGGCGCCTCCGCCATCAGATAGAAAACATAGGTTGATATGTATACAAACAACGTTTGCGTACATATCAGCCTTTTTTGTTTCATCGTTCCCTGCCTAAAACGAGGGATTTATATGGTCTTGTATTCAATTTCCTTGTTAAGAAATTTGGCCAGATACTCGGGCGAGTCTTCCATGCCTCTTCTTACCCATTCATGATGCTATCAATAAAGTAGACATGGACAGGACGATATTAGTCACGCTATCGTTAACATACGTGCACCACCCCATGGTGTGGGCGGCGGGAAGGAAATTATAGGAAAATGGGCCTGGGTACGTCCAACCCATGGAGTTTGTTACATCGTTGCTGTCATCTAACAAATTATCCTTTTTCTATCGAATTGGCTGGCGAATATCGGCATGATATGCTCGAATTATCGAAAGCTCTAATGGATAAAGGAACAAACCATTTGCTCATCGATCCCTACACCGAAACAAAGAAAAAAACAGCCACATTGCTTTGTTTCGCTAGAAAGAACGGACAAAACTGCGAAAAAAGCTTTTGATGAGATGGTATCCAGTTTGAAACAGAAGTGCGGCATTTAAAGAATCAAAGCCATTCGTTAGAATTGGACTTCGTAGGATTTTAAGCGGTTAAAAATGCCTGGAACTAAATCCATGCTAGGCTTCAACGCGGAGATACAATCGCTTTGATGCAATGCTTAACCGATCGAGTTAGGAAAACCCGATAGCAAGTCACTAAACGCAGAGAATACAGCAGGCATCACCACGATATGTAAGCATCAGAAAATGAATTGGAGAAGTGGGATATTCACTCTGACTAGGATGCGGTTGGAGCGAGTTTTTCGTGGGCAAAACGGTCATAAAGCGCATGGATGGATTTTTCGAAATCGGCATTTGAGACACCGATGAGCATTTGATATTCTTCTAGGCCTTGGTCAATGAGTTTCACATTGACCTTATGTCGGCCAAAAACGGAAAGGATTTCTCCGCTGGCTCCGGCATGGTGAACCATATTGCCGCCGACGATGGCAATCATCGCTAAATCTTCGTCCTCAGTAATCGCCAATATGCCAGGAATTCGCTTCAAATCTGCGATTAAATCGTAATATTTTTCTTCCATTGCATTCTTTTCCACCACGATAGAGAACGTATCGATGGAAGTCGGGATATGCTCCACTTGAAGATGATAGGCATTAAAGAGATTTAAGACTTGAAGTATGATACTGAGCTTGCTGACGGATCGTTTCTTTAAGAAAGTCAATGCCAAGAAACCTTTTTTGCCAGAAATCCCCGTGATGAGGTGCTGTCGGGAAGTGACTTCTTTTTTGACCCATGTTCCTTCTTCTTCCGGATGGTTGGTGTTTAAGACCAGAATTGGGATGTCTTCGTCAATCAAAGGGAGAATGGTCTCTTCATGAAGGACGCCGGCGCCCATGTAGCTTAATTCCCGTAGTTCGTCATAAGAGATTTGAGAGATGTGTCGCGGATGAAGAATGATACGAGGATCGGCCATATAAAAGCCTGAGACATCCGTAAAATTCTCATAGAGATCCGCTTTCGCCCCCTTGGCTAAATAAGCCCCTGTGACATCGCTTCCGCCTCTTGAGAATAAACAGATTTTATAATTGGGATAAGAACCATAGAATCCGGGGACCACCATATAATCATGAACCGATACAGCTCGTTCAATGCAATCCAACGTTTCTTCTTCAACCACTTGGCCATTGTAATCGAAATTGATGAGCTCTTTAGAATCGACGAAATCGAAACCTAGATAATCCGCCATCAATCTCGCGGAGAAATATTCGCCACGGGACACGAGTTCTTCTTCGCTAATACGATCGTTTTCTAGCCGTTCTTGAATTTCGTCAAAATCGGACTCGATATCGACATTGAGTCCAAGTTCCCGCTTGATCGAAAGATATTTTTCTTTTACTTCCCGAAATAAAGAATCATAGGCGACGTGATATTTGTGATGTTGATAGACGAGATAGAGAAGATCAGTGACTTTGTTGTCCGTCGGCAGTGCTTTTCCGATTGCCGATACCACGATGATATGGCGATCGTCGTCAGCTTCGACGATGGCTTTGACTTTCTTCCATTCTTGGACGCTAGATAAAGAAGAACCGCCAAATTTGGATACTTTATACATTTTCTTCTTCCCTTTCGATGATGGCCTTGGCGATTTGGACAGCGTTACTTGCTGCTCCTTTTCTGACATTGTCAGCAACGCAATAAAGAAGCAATGAATTCTCGCGTGCCAAATCTTTGCGGATGCGGCCGACATAGACAAAATCATTGCCTTTTGCCAAGATGGAAACCGGGTAACGATGCGTTGTTAGATCGTCTACCACCCGAATTCCGGGGAAGGAGGATAGAATCTTTCTAACTTCATCTAATTCGAATGGTTTTTGGAATTCTGCCTGAATGGAAACCCCGTGGCCAATAGGAACAGGGACACGGACACAAGTGGCGGAGACGCTTAAATCAGGACGATGAAGAATCTTTCGCGTCTCATTGACCATTTTCATTTCTTCTTTGGTGTAGCCGTTCTCCATTCCCACATCGATTTCAGGGATACAAGTTTGAGCGATGTTATAGGGATAGAATTGTGCTTCTTCTCCGCTTTCGCAACGTTTCCAATCGTCTATGCCTTTCTTTCCGGAGCCAGACACCGCTTGATAAGTCGAATAAGTGACGCGTAAGAGTTTAAAGGCATTATCTAGCGCCTTTAAAGGCAATACCGATTGAATCGTGGAACAATTGGGGTTGGCAATGATAGAAGAATGAGTCCGATAATCGTCTAAATTAATCTCTGGCACGATTAATGCGCAACAAGGATCCATTCGCCATTCGGAAGAATTATCGATAACAATCGCGCCTTCTTTTGCCGCGAGAGGCGCCCATTGATGACTAATGGAAGCCCCTGCGGAGAACAAAGCGAAATCTACGCCTTTGAAGCACCCTTCTTTTAAGGTCTCTACTTCCCATTCTTTCCCGTCGAAAGGCAATTTCATCCCTTGGCTTTTTTCACTTGCGAAACATCGTAAGGAAGCGACCGGAAGATGATATTCTTCCATAACTTTTAAAAACGTCCTACCCACCAAACCCGTCGCTCCAACGACGGCAAAATGGTATGATTTCATTTCTTCATTTCTTCTTTCTTTCGGCCTAACCGAACTTTAAAATCTGCATAGCCAAACGAGGCAATTTTATCGATGCTTCGATCCTCATTTAACACATAAATGCTAGGAAGAGGCATTCCATTAAAGGTATTTGTCTTACAAGTGGTGTATAACGCCATATCGCCAAAGAGAAGCTTGTCCCCTTCTTGCAAGGGCTTAGCGAAACGATAATCTCCGATGACGTCCCCGCTTAAACACGTTTGGGAACCGAGACGGATAGGATAAGAATTGGTTTCGAAATCTGCGCCATAAAGAGGAGGACGGTATGGCATTTCAAGCACGTCTGGCATATGGCAAGCAGCAGACGTGTCTAAGATAGCGATATGAGTGGTCCCATTGTCAAACGTATCCAAGACTTTCGTCAACAAATACCCGGCGTTAAGCACAACCGCCTCTCCGGGCTCCAAATAGACTTCGAGCCCGTATTGTTTTCGGACGCGTTTCACCAAGCGGATGAGTCTTTCCCGATCGTAATCCTCCCTGGTGATATGATGCCCTCCTCCGAAATTGATCCATCGGAGGGAGGAGAAATAACGTCCAAATTTTGCTTCGACGACAGCAAAAGTCTTTTCTAAATCATCCGAATTTTGCTGACATAAAGTATGAAAATGAAGCCCATCTAATAGAGAGAAGTCTTTTTCTTTCATCCCTTGGACAAAGTTGTCATAAGTGACTCCTAGGCGCGATCCAGCCGCGCAAGGGTTATAGATGTCGTGCCCAATCTGCGTGGAGAATTCCGGATTGATTCTTAATCCCACCGATTTGCCTTTTTTCTTGGCGATTGGGCCAAATTTCTCTAACTGATGGATGGAGTTGAAGACGATATGATCGGCATAAGAAAGAAGCTCGGCAAATTCCTCCTCACGATAAGCGCCAGAAAAAACATGGACTTCTTTCTCTCCCATTTCTTCTTTGCCTAGTCTCGCTTCATATAAGCCAGAAGCCTCCGTTCCGGCAAGATATTCGCTAAGCAACGGGTAAAGGTCGTAATTGGAAAATGCTTTTTGGGCCAATAAGATTCGGCAGCCCGACTTTTCTTGCACCTCTTTAAGAATCTCTCCGTCCGTTCTTAACGCGCGGCGGTCAAGGATGAAAGAAGGGGTCGGAATGGTTTGAAACAAGAGAAAAGGATCAAGGTCTTCTAACGCTCGAAAAGGAGGCCGTGTGTCTTTCATTTCACCATCTCCGGATCATAAGATTCTTGGAAAGGAAGGCCATTCTCGCTCATGGCTTGGAGGAAGGGGTCAGGGTTCATCTCTTCGACGTTATAGACGCCCGCTTTGTCCCATTTTTTCGTGAGTAACATGATGGCTCCGCATACGGCTGGCACCCCGGCAGTGTAGGACACTCCTTGAGTTCCCGTTTCGCGATAGGCGGCTTGATGATCGCAAATGTTATAAAGGTAATAATGTTTTTCTTTGCCATCTTTTTTGCCGGTGAAAATACATCCGATGTTTGTTTTGCCTACCGTTTTGCTTCCTAACGTCGCCGGATCTGGAAGCAAAGCCTTCAAGAATTGGATGGGAACGATGGAATGCCCTTCGAACGAAATCGCCTTTGGTGAAAGCATCCCGACGTCTTCCAAACAACGCATATGATCGAGATAGGACTTTGAGAAGGTCATCCAGAAGCGCATCCGTTTGATTTCGGGAAAATTCTTTCCTAGCGATTCCATTTCTTCGTGATAGAGAAGATAGATATCTCTTTTTCCTACTCCATCGAAGTCATATTCTTCTTTGATGCTCATTGGATCCACGCGATGGAAGGTGTGGTTTTCCCAATAAGCGGCAGGAGAAGAGACTTCGCGAAGATTGATTTCTGGATTGAAATTGGTCGCGAAGGGATAACCATTGCTTCCGCCATTGCAATCTAAAATATCGACGGTATCAATCGTGTCGAATTCGTGTTTTTTGGCATAAGCGACATAAGCTTGTGTTGCGCCGGGATCAAAGCCGCAACCCAAAATAGCCGTTACGCCGGCTTTTTGAAAACGGTCGAAGAACGCCCATTGGAACGGATAATCAAAATAGGCATAAAAGCCTTTTTCTTGGCAACGTTTTTGATAATATTTCTGGAACTCAGGATCATTCACGTTTTCTGGTTCGGCAGCCGCCGTGTCGATGTAGTGGACTTTCTTTTCTACGCAAGCCTCCATAATCGTGAGGTTATGGTAGGGCAATCCCAAATGAAGCACGAGATCAGGATGATATTGATCAAAAAGACCCTTCATCTCTTCTAAATTTCCTGCATCCACATAAGCGGGGATCAATGTCGCCTTGGTATGGGGTTGAATTTTTTGCACTAACGCTTCACATTTTTCAAAATGGTGCGAGGCGATAATGATCGTGTCAAAAATCTCAGGCAATTCTGCGCATTTGACCGCACCGACTGTTGCTACTCCCCCCGTTCCAATAATCACTACTTTTGCCATGTTTCTTTTCTCCTTTCTTGTTTTCATAAAAAAACATAGTCGCACGGCGTGCGACTATGGAACAATCAGAAGAAAAGGTTTGGATTCAGAGTCTATGTAGTAATGAAATTACTTTTACTGCTCTTATTGATCGTTTCACAAGTCGCATGCAAGATGCGTTTAATGGTTGTAAAGGAACCAACTTACAAAATTTTCCCTTTTCGGGACATCAATAATGAGACCGAAGTCTCGATGGCAACGGATCTATCACCACTTTCTGACTCTGAATTAGAGTGATCCAAGTTCTAGGAAGAATCTCTAGAACGCGATTAGTTTAGCAAGGGAAAAAACATCATGTCAATCTTATTTTGATATCCCTTTCTTAAACGTTTTTTCTTTCTTTAGAAAATTTCCACGAAAAAAGAAAAACACGTTTCATAGAATCCCTTTATTTTGCTTTATAGACGCGAAATGATCAGAACTTTAATCGCGCGGCAATCCGTTTTAAAGAATCCTTGCTTAACAAGTCATAAATCTCTTTCCGTGAATGGATTTTTACCTCTTTTAGCAAGAAATGGATTTGATTGATAAGGGCATCGGAAAAAGTTTCCGCATAGCGGTAATTCTCATCGACGGATTCTAACATTTCTTCGTCAATTAATACCATGACGGCACGACGAATTAAGGTCAGCATAGAATCCTCGATCCAATAAGAGAAAATGGTGTTGGGATGATCTTTTTCGCGAGTGACTAGCTGACTATAAAGCGGCAATCCGTCTTCCGGAAGATGCCATAAATCAGCG
The DNA here is from genome assembly GCA_902791085.1 of uncultured Erysipelotrichaceae bacterium. GTDB lineage: Bacteria > Bacillota_I > Bacilli_A > RFN20 > CAG-826 > UBA4951. The sequence goes on from CADAUN010000026.1 coordinate 7,749, forward strand.
AACAAGAAGTCAGCCTCATAAGGCGTTTGGCACCATTGCAAGGCATCCGCTTGGATGATTTTGATTTTGGCACCATTCGGAAAGAAAGGAAGAATGCTTTCTCGGAATAAAGCAATCACCTGGGGGTCTTTTTCGATGACAGTAACAGAAGTTACGTTGTCTTTGTTCGCCACCATAAATGCATAATAACCTAGTCCTAGCCCTAATGTGACGACATTCCCTTTTGCCTCTTCAATGGGCTTTTTCATCGTATTGATTTCGTGGGGTGTGACGGACATCCAAGTTGTGGCGTATTGTTTCAAAGCCAAAAAACGGAAAGAAGTGGGGAAATAGCCAAAAGGAGTATGTTCGCCAAACGTTTTAGGATCGATGACGATTTCATCATAGACAAATCCTTGCCCCGGGCGATAAGAATCATATTCCAAAGAAAGATTGCCCCATTTTTTCGCTTGCGGGCGAACCATTTGATAATAAGGATTCTTTTCAAAAGGTTCAGCCGAAAGCTCTTTTACGGGATAAGGAATGCCTTTCTTAGGCAAAGTGATGCCCTGGTTCATCAAATCATTCCAGGTGTCTGCCTCATCAATGGATTCGGTGAGGGCTTCAAGCAAGTCGCCATACCAAGCGACGTCGTTATCATTGAGTTGAATTTTCATCTTGTAATAAGTCTACTGATTTTTTGGAAGATGAAGTAGACTAATCGCATGAAAAAGACAGGAAATATCATTTTGACCAATATGTGCATGCTTTATCGGAAAGACGGAAGTTTCTTGGTAGAGAATCGAAAAAAGCAAGACTGGCCGGGGTTAAATTTTCCTGGCGGCCATGTCGAAAAAGACGAATCCATTCTTCATTCCGTGATTCGAGAAATCCAAGAAGAAACGGGCCTTACGGTGGAAGATCCCGAATTTGTTTCCTATTACAAATGGAATCTTTCAAAAGAAGGAGTTCGTCATCTTTGTTTGCTTTTCCGCGCATCAAAATGGAGTGGAGAGCTGCATTCTTCAAAAGAAGGGGAAGTGTTTTTCATCACCAAAAACGATCTTGCTTCTTATCCTTTAGCAACAGATTTTGAAAAAATATTGGCCATTTGCGCGAAAGGATTAACGATCTAATCCTTCTTCTTCGGGATCTGGGTGTTCGCTAAACCAACGGATATCGACTTTGCCTACCCCTGTTCGCGGAAGTTTTTTCATGATGATGACCTTATCGGGTTCATAAGACGGAGGTAACGCCGCACGAATCCGAGCGAAAATCAAACGCTTGGCCTCTTCTTCGCTGACCGCGTCTTTGCCATGACGTACGACGGCAGCAACCCGGAAGGCTTGGCCTTTTCTTTCGTTTGGCACGCCATAAACATAACAGGCATAAATTTCCGGCATTTGCAAAATGACCGCCTCGACATCGGCTGGGCAAAGCGTTTCTCCATTTACTTTTACGACCCGTTTTAAGCGTTGACGGAAATAAAGATAACCGTCATTGTCGAGATAACCATAATCGCCCGTATGTAACCAAATTTCTCCGTTTTTATCTGCGACCAAAGTACGTTTGGTGGCATTCTCGTCATGCAGATAACCGCTCATGATCATCGGGCCAGCAATACAAATTTCGCCCGGCGTAAAAGGAGGCAAATCTTGGCCCGTCACCGGGTCGACAATTTTGTTTTTCATCCCTGGTTGGGGACGACCAATCGAGCCTTTACGAGAACGATGACCTAAAGTATTCACATTGCAAACCATCGCCTCTGTGGAACCATATCCGACATAGAGCCTTGCATCGGAATCAAAGGTTCGCATCGTGTCATTCCAACGATCAATTAGATTTTGGGGAACGTTGTCTCCCCCCACATAGGCAACAAGTTGTTTTTGTAAGAAAGTGCCGTAGAATTCTTTTTTCGATAAAATGGCATTATAAATGGCTGGCACGCCAAGCAAGGTGTTCGTGTGGCCTTTTTTGATTTCTTGAATCGCGGCTTTGGGATGGAATTTTAACATCAATACCGTTGATCCCCCGAAAGAAAGAGGTGTATGAAGCCCCATGCCAAGCCCAAAGACATGAAACAAAGGAATGACGGTGAATAATTTGATGTCGCGATAAGGGCCACCGATTAAATGATAGGACACCGATCCCAAATAATTGATGGCATCATGCGATAAACGGACCACCTTCGGCTCCCCATCCGTTCCTCCCGTGTTAAGATAAACGGCATCTTCTTTTTCTTCTGGCGTATAAACGGAAAATTCGCGCGCGTGAGGCAATTTGTCGTAACGCCATAAATTCGGGCGTTTCTTTCCAACTGCCCGAAAATACGAAGATTTAATTCCGTTCACATGAATATAAGGGTTGATGCCGACAATTTGGTATTCTTTCGGGAAATAATCGCGATTTTTATAGGCGACGTTCCAAAGGCAAAAGAGCAATTTGCTGCCAGCAAAGTCCATATATTGCTTTAATTTTTCTGACGGCGTCAAAGGATGCAAATTGTAGGAAATGGCCCCGATGGCCGAAATCGCATAAAAAAGCTCTGCCGCCTCGATACAATTCGGAATTGAGACCGTCACGACATCGTGCGGTTTGACCCCCAACGCGACCAGTTTTTTGGCTGTTAAACGGACGCGTAAAAGAAATTGGTGATAAGTGAGTTTCTTATGTTCGAAACGGATGCAAAGATTATGCGGGAATTTTTGTTCCGTTTCGTAGAATTGTTGAAATGTGCTTTTTGCCATGGTTCACTCCTTATGATACCCAAGCATATCCGCAAAGCCGATAAAGAATCGTTAAGAAAACATAATTGAAAGGCTGATGAACCAAATAAATCAGCAACGTATGCCGCCCGATAAAGAGAATGGGTTTAGCCCATTTTGTGGGGAAAGAGGAAGGCAAAAGAGAACGCCGCTTCCGATAGATAATCTTGCCAAAAGCCGCGCCTAAAAACATGACAGAACACATTAACAAAGGCGGGAAATAATCGTCACCATAACGGGCAGAGCCAAGTAAGATTCTCCACCAATCCCTAGGCCAGCTTCCATCAGAACCGCGATTGTCCGCACGGAAAACGGCCAAAGGGCCAGTGACCGGAGTGTAGAAAAGATAAAGGAAGAAGCCAGAAACCGCGATGAAAAAACAAGCCCCAAGCAAAGTTTGCCAATATTTGGGGAAGAAATGATCAAATAAGGCAAAGACGATTAAGGCAAAGGCAATGGCTTGCAAAATCCCCATGATAATCGAGATGCTAGGAGCGTGATCGTAAGGGGAAGTGGCGGTAGGAGCAAAAGAGAGGCCATGACTCAAATTTTTGATACAAACTGAGAGAATAATAAGAAGATGGGTTTCGACTTCAGCAACCAATGCGAGCTGAATGCCACGTTCCAAATTATTGCGGGCGAAGGAACAAGAAATGCCGGACAAAAAGACAAATAAACCAGCAAAAAACGCTTCTAAGCAAAATAAGATAAAGACACTTTGCCCGTCGGCGCTTAACGGTATGCCAGTCGTGCCAACAATGGCAAAAAAGACGTTGAAGCAAAAACGATTCATGGCTTCTATGGTGCCATTATGGGCGCTAGAAACGTCAAATAGGATGCCCATCACTCCAACCGAAGAAGCGGCATAGCAAAAATGCAAAGCCGACATCAGCAAAATATCGAAGCCACGCAAGAAATCAATTTCAAAAATTCGGGACTTTGGCGAACGCGAGGGGAGGCGGTAACGCAATGCGGCATCTTTTTTCCGTTTCATCTTTACCCCCGTAACGTCTTTCTAACATCGCGATTCTGTTGACAAAGCAACGTCTTATGCAAAACAAAATCGCATATCATGGCTTCCATTATAAAGGAGTAAGGGCAAAGAGCAAAATGCTTTCCTCACGAGCATGCGTTGCGTGCGACACGCGCAAAAAGGTATACTTGAAGTCATGAAATATTCGAAATCTGATTTCCCACTCATTTATAGCCACACCGTCAATAACGAAATGGACATTCTCCATAGCAAACAATGCTCTTGTCTTTTTTGCCGTCAAACTTATGACGCGAGAAAAATCAACGATTGGGCCAATGACAAAAACGGCGTGACCGCGCTTTG
>CADAUN010000026.1:11861-18140 GCA_902791085.1 uncultured Erysipelotrichaceae bacterium
GAAACTCTAAAAGCGTTGAATCTTGCCTATTTTGGGGAAGATTACATGGAGAAACATCCGAAGGCAGCACAGAAATACATTGAACGTTACCAAGAAGGAAAAATCACGCACAAGAAAGAAAATGAAGCATTGTATCTTCAATATCTTTCTTTATTAGCTGTCACTTCTTCTTCGGTGGATGCCGCTTATCGTTTAGGGCTTATCTACCAATATGGCACTCCTTTAACCCCAAAAGATCCGCAAGCGGCCTTGTCGTGGTTCACTTCACCCGCGTTAAAAAATGACGGTGATGCTTTAACTCATATTGGCATCATGTTAGAACGGGGCGAATTAGGAAAAGCAGCGCCTGCCTTGGCCTATCAACATTATGCCAAAGCAATGGCATTAGGTTATTTGTATGGCTTATTTCATTTTTCCGATTGTTATCGTGATGGCATCTATGTAAAACCGGATGTTGAAGCGGCTTCGCAAATGCTTTCTAACAATTTGCCAGAACTTTATGCCGCATTCTCTGCTTCTTTGTCCCTTCATTCAGTTCCTTATATGCGAGCGAGCGAACTTGGCTCCACCGCCTATCGGATGGGTCGACTCTTTGAACGCGGAAGCGCCAAAATACCAGCGAATCCGATTGAAGCCATTCATTATTATTTGTTGGCTCAATTTGCCTTTTCGTCTCTTTCTTCTGAGAATTTGACGCCAGGTGACGTCGTCGAGGAATCTAACGATACGAATCAACGTTTAAAAACGCTTGCTGAGCATCAGGGAAATCAACGTGGTGAGCCTCGTTTTGACGTGGACACCTTCTCTGATACCGTGACTTTGTTGCCTTATGATAGCGATGAAGGAACTTATCATTTGCTGGCTCCTTGTATCTTTGAATTTGTGGACCGTGACGAGAATGCGCATACCTTGACTTTTGATATGATTACGCCACGGCCTTTAATCGTCTGCGACGTCGGTGATTTGTTTATCAGTCCCATTCATGGAAGTATCCGTTGGGTATTCGAGGATGTTTCCGCGGTGGAATTAGGTCAAGAGGAAGATCAAAAAGCTCCGTTTGACGTGATCATCGGCAACTCCGAAGATGGATTTCAATTGATCGATACCCGTGGCAAAAATGCTCCCCATACGGTGGCCACGATCCGTTTTGACCCGCCGAAAGGGAATCAGGACGAAGCGGATTCCGAAGAGACGGAGAGAGAAGTCTCCGAAGATGAAAATCGGAAAAAGGCGTAAAGACATGAAGCAACAAACTGCCTTAACACCGCTTCAAAATAAGCGTTTTCAGGTCTTTTTAGGGCCGACTTTAAAAGTGCTTGAGTGCGCCATGGAATTAATGACGCCTTTTGTCGTGCGCTACATCATCGACGATGGCATTGGAAAAAACGATATGGGGCTGACCTTAAAGCTTTGTGGCTTATTGTTTTTGCTCGCTCTGCTTGGCTTTGGCTTTACGATGATTGCCCAATATTTGGCTTCTAAAGTTGCTTCGGAATATTCCTACGACTTACGGAAGAATCTCTATGCTCATTTAAACGAATTGTCTGAAACCGATTTGAATCATTTTGGAAAAAATAAAGTACTGACTTTGCTTTCCAACGATTCTTTTGCGATGCAAAACGGAGTCATGATGTTCATGCGATTGATTTTCCGTCCCCCGTTTTTATTGCTTGGCTCAACCATTCTTTCTTTTGTGATTGATTGGAGAAGCGGCGTGATTTTTTTAATTACCATCTTTTGCAGCGCTTCCGTGATTGGGCTTGTGATGTTCGTTTCGCCTAAGAAATATGCGGCGATTCAAGCGAATCTCGATCAGATTTCCTTGCTTTCCAGCGATTCTTTGCAAGGGGCAAGGCCGATTCGCGCGTTTAATCGGCAACAAGAACAAGAAGCCAAATTTGACCGTTCATTAGACACTTACCAGCAAAAGAATTTAAGCATGGCCAAATTTAACGCTTTGATTAACCCATTCACCTTCTTGTTCACGAACTTAGCGATGGTGATTGTCGTTTTCTTGACTTATCACTATGGCGTGTGGGATGGGACAAGTAGCGTTGGTTTCGTGACATTAGGGGAACTCATCTCTTTGATTTCTTATTTGACTTCTTCTTTGATGGCTTTAATTTTGTTTTCTCGTTTGATTGTTTCTTTAAACAAGGCTGCTGTCTCTAAAAAACGGATTGATGCTTTCTTTGCCTATCAACCGCAGATTCAAAATGTGGCTCGTTATCATTATGAAGATGGCAAAAAAGACGCTCCGATGGTGCGTTTTGATCATGTCTCTTTGACTTATGGCGAAAAAGGAGACAAACCAGCCGTCAAGGATTTGACTTTCTCTCTTCCTGTAGGTGCCTGGATTGGCTTTATTGGGGGAACGGGAAGTGGCAAATCCACGACCATTTCTTTGTTAGAACGGCTTTATGATCCAAGTGAGGGCGCCATCTATTATCGAGGGGTGCCATTAAAGGAATATGATTTGGTCTCTTTACGAAAAGAGATTTCGTTGGTATCACAAAAACCATCCCTTTTTCAAGGCACGATTCGTTCTAATTTATTGGTAGCAAAGCCAAATGCCAGCGAAGAAGAAATGATATTCGCATTAAAACAATCTTTAGCTTATGAATATGTCTCACGTTATCCAGATTTCTTAGACCATCCCGTCGAAGAAGGGGGCGTGAATCTTTCTGGTGGCCAGAAACAACGTTTATTAATCGCCCGCGCATTTTTAAAAGGTGGAAGTCTTCTCGTCTTGGACGATTCCATGAGCGCGTTGGATTTCTTATCAGAGCAAAAAGTGAGGCAAGCAATTGCCTCTATGCCTTCTTGCACAAAAATCATCGTATCTCAACGGACCTCATCGTTACGTCATTGCGATTTGATTCTGGTTTTTGACAAAGGCCAAATCATCGCGCAAGGAACGCATGAGAGCTTATTAGAAACTTGCTCGGTTTATCAAGAAATTGCAGCGGTGGAGCAAAAAGGGGAGGTGGCATAAAATGAAACGAATTAAAGCGTTCCTTCCTTATCTCCGTAAGGCGAAAGCCATCGTATTTTTGTCTTTGCTTTGTGCTTTCTTAGCAACCGGTTCTAAATTAATGATCCCTTTCTTGGCTGGCAAAAGCGTGAATGCGATGCAAAAAGCATTAGAAGAGAACTCGTGGGCGTCACTCGATTTATCCAATCTCTTCTTATTGATGGGGGTATTGCTTCTTGTAGGCACCATTTTCCGTTATTTATTCGATTATTTGACTTACCTTCTAGGACAAAAAATCATTCGGGAAATGCGTCACGAATTATTTGTCGCCACTTTGGAGCAGCCGATTTCCGAAATCGATAAAACCACAAAAGGCGACACTGTCCTTCGTTTTGTCAACGATATTGAAAATGTTCAAACGGGATTGGTGTCAGGTTTCGCTTCCCTTTATGATGGGGTGGTCGCCATTATTATCACCTTGGTGTTCATGTTCACCTTGAATTGGATCTTGGGACTCATCGTGGTTGCTTTAACTCCTCTTTCCATGTTAGTGGCGCGTTTTGTGTCCAAATTCAACGCAAAACATTTTCGAAAACAGGCGACTAACCAAGGATTGCTAAATGGTTATTCTTTAGAGTCTTTAAGAAATTCTGAAGCGGTGACGACGTTAGGAATTGCTAAAGATCGCGAGAAGGGATTTGATGAACGGAATGCCGCTTTGCGCGACGCAACCTTTAAAGCGAACTTAGGGGCGTCAATCATCAATCCGGCGACGCGATTGGTGAATGCGATGATTAATGCTGCCGTCATTTTCGTCGGCGCAGTTTTGTTGCTTCATCCTTCCACGAGTCTATCTTTAGGCCTTGCCGCTTTTGGCATCGGCGATTTGTCCGCTTTCTTAACTTATGCTTCCAATTATATGCAGCCCTTTAACGAAATCTCAGATGTGATCGCCGAAATTGATTATGCTTTGGCGTCTTTCCAACGGATTCAAGACATCATTCATGGCCCGAAAGACAAGAATGAAGGAAGCATTGTTTTGCCCGGTGAAATCAAAGACATAAAAGCCAAAGACGTCACTTTCTCGTATGATGCTTCGCGTATTATCATCCATCATTTGAATTTAGATCTCAAAAAAGGACAAAAAATCGCCTTAGTCGGTCCGACGGGATGTGGGAAAACCACCGTGATTAATTTGTTAATGCGTTTCTACGATCCGCAAGAAGGGGCTTTCTTTGCCAACGATATCTCCACGCAAGAACTCGAAAAGAAAGCCTACCGTTCTCATATTGGAATGGTGTTGCAAGATACGTGGATTTTTTCTGGGACGGTCTACGAAAACATCGCGTATGCAAGGCCAGATGCAAGCCACGAAGAAGTGGTGAATGCCGCCAAGCAAGCGCAAGCAGATGGTTTTATCTCTCGTCTTCCAAAAGGCTATGACACGATAATTTCCGATTCTTCCGGCCTTTCTTTGGGAGAGAAGCAACTTATCTGCGTAGCCAGAGTCATGTTAGCCAAACCTGAAATTGTCATTTTGGATGAAGCTACGTCTAATATCGACGTCCGCACCGAAAAATTGCTTTCTGCATCGTTTGATCAATTGATGAAAGGGAAAACTTCTTTGGTGGTGGCGCATCGTTTGTCGACCATTGTTTCTAGCGATTGTATCGTCGTATTGAAAGACGGAGAAACGATAGAAGAAGGAACTCACCAAGAGTTATTGGCCAAAAAGGGATTTTATGCAAAACTTTATGAAGCACAATTCCAATAAGAAGATAGGGATCTTTTCTTGTTTTGCTCTTTTGCTTTCTGGCTGCGCGATGTCTTATTCGCGCCCGGTGTCTTTAAGCACCGCCTCCGAACGAATTCGTCAAACCTTGAAAACATGGGAAGAAACAGATTTTTCTTCCTTCTCTTCTTTGACATTAACCTCGACTTTTTGCGTGCGGAATGCTTCTCATCATAGCCTTCAAGAAACAACAGTGACCAAAATGCAATACGAAGCCAATCCTTATGTTTTGGCATTAGAAGAAACAGCGACTCAAAAAGGCGAGGATAAGAATTTGTATTCGTATGTAGCGACCATTTCTCATGAAAACGGCACTTACATGGTGCAAGAAGGAGAAAAACGTATCGAGGCCTCTTCTTGGGAAGGATATTCGTTTTATTCACCGTATTTTGATTTGCCTTCCTTTTTTCGCCTTCATGGAACGGCATTGTTAAACAAAGCGGATTCTTTGTTATCCCAAATTGGCACCATAACAAACCCTCAATCGAATGAATTAACGGGATTTCGCGCCCTTTCCAAAGGGGGAGATGAATTAGAAGTGACTTTTGATGGCAGCGATTTTGGCATTCAAGATCACTTCTTTCAACCGCAATACGAAGACAAAGATGCCACCTCTTTTTCTCTTAAGATCAGTGGAGGGAGACTACGTTCTTATCAGGTTACGTTCGTTTACGTTGAACCATTGGTAATTTCGTCTTCCTCGGGGCCTGAATTTGATGTCTTTCACCAGACGAAGAGTTCTGGCACCAAAGAGATGAGCGTGGAGAATGTGTGGGATTATGGTGCGTGATGAAGCAACAATTTCTTATACGATGTCTCGCATTCATAGCAAAAACACCTCGATTGAGTTGAAACTTAGAAAAGAACTATATCGTCGTGGTTTTCGTTACCGTGCGAATTCTCGATATATTTTTGGTCATCCCGACATTTCTTTTAAAGGATACAAAGTCGTCGTCTTTTGCGATTCGGAATTCTGGCATGGTTTTCATTTCGATGAAAACGAAGCCAAAATCCATTCCCATCGGAGTTATTGGATCCCAAAAATCAAACGCAATATCGCGCGTGACGAAGAAACGAATGCCGTTTTGACTTCTCAAGGTTATTTGGTACTCCGTTTTTGGGGAAAAGAGATAGAACGAGATCCCAAAGGTTGTGCGGATCAAGTGGAAAAAGCATTGTTGTCCCGCGGATATCCTGCTCAAAAGATTCTTCATCCTGACGATAAATAAAAAAACAAGATGTTACTTGTATGAAAAAAGAGCCAGCAACGGCTCTTTTGCTTTCAAACGGATCCTTATTCGCCTTTGTGATCGACAAGAAGATTAAATCAAAGATGGGATCCGTTTAATATGTATACTGATGAAAGAGAATTGACTTATAAAGAAGATGGTACACCTGTTTGATCTGAATGAGAAACTGTTTATAGCGGAATGGAAAGTTTTCCTTTAGGTAATCAACCGTCATATGGAAACGGATGAGAAATGGATTGAGGAGATGACTAATGAAAAGTATT
>CADAUN010000027.1 GCA_902791085.1 uncultured Erysipelotrichaceae bacterium
CCAGAAACGAATTGACTGCCGTGCTCTTTGAGGATGTGCTTGAGACCTGCGGCATTTGTCGTGGTGACATATCCTTTTTCCAACCAGATTATTTTGCCCTTGTCGGTCTTCATGATTCCGATGACATCATTAGGTGAAATCTTGTCTCCGCTGGATTGGACCTCTCCTATGAGCTTTCGTCCTTTTTCTTTTTTTTTTTTTTACCATCCGCTCTTCGCTTTACTCATCGTTGCGCCCCTTCCATCTTCTCGACGTGCTCGCCTCATAGGTGATTATTTCGATCCCCAAAGCCTTGGCTTCCTCGAAGCATGCGTAATTTGAGGACCCATAGACCAGAATGATTTTGGGGGAGAGCCGCCGCACCATCTCCTTAAGCCATTCCTCGAATCCCGGCCTGTTCTCAAGAAGTTTAAGCCCGCTGCCTACGGTCCCGATTGCGACGATAGAGTGTGTTTCAATGCCGTTGAAACAGTAAGCGAAATCGTTTTTTCCTCTTCCACGAACGTTATTGATAACCTCAAGGCCGGAGACGGCCGCATGATAGCCAAAAGCCCTCATACGGTAAGTGTTCCAAATCTTCAACGGAAATGGGAAATCATCGTAGGTTGAGAAATCGGGTGTGATGATTCCCTTGAAATGGCTTAGGATTCGCATCGCCCTTTTCGGGGAGAACCATATTCCTCGGAAGGTGTCGAATTTATAGTCGTCGCTATAGAAGCACACGAAGGAATTGTCTTTGAATCCGATGTCGCCGGATTTCATTCTTCTATGGAAGATAGCCTTTGCTTCATCCCAGGTTAACATTTTCGATGGTGGATTTTTTGCTGTTGTGGGGCAGAACGGGATATCGAATTCGCACATGATTGCTCCTTCAACGAGTTCTGGGTGCCACCAAATGCTTCGAAGTCCTTTTCTGATGCTGGGTTTCATATCTCGATCCTCCTTTCTTTTGCCTGCGAATGATGGATGGCCGCCATTTTCGGTGGTAAAATTTGAATAGAATCCATCGATCGCTTTTTCTCGGATCGCCATCATCATATTTGGCTTTAGAAAACAACCGGGAAAAAGCGGCCTTGTGATGTCTTGCGATACCTTGTGACGTCTTGGGATCGTCTAATTTCGAGGGAGGGCGCATGGTCCGTTACAATTTAGCCAGTTTTATAAAGGCAATCTCCCCGTTTATGGGCGATGATCTGTCGGATGCGGATGTTTTGAACGAACTTTTTGCCCCTTTGGTCGAAGCCTATGGAATAAAGAATAGGTATGGGGATGTTTATCTTTTCGATTACGCCGCCACAAGTCGGATCATGACTGGGAAGGACGATGTCCCTGGCAAAATAAGGGAAGTCCTTGACCGCCCCGACTGCGAATCGGTAATTACAAAATGGGCCGAGCGCCGTTTCTCCAAATTGAGCGATGGTGCAAAGGCTAAAATGGTGAAATCTATATCCGCACTTTTCGTGGAAGAAGACTCGTCGCTAAGACAAGCAAGGGATTGTTTAGAAAACTCTGCTTATAATATCACTCGGTTTCTTTCCACTGCATTAATTGCCGCACTAATTGCAGATAACAGGACGGGGTACAATCGCCGTCTACTATGGGCGACCCAAAAAGGATCTTTGTCAGTTATCGAGGCGGACCTGCTATCGTTGGCATTTAACAAGAAGCATGCGAAATCCCCGAAAATTGTGGTGATTCCGGTTAATACCGATTATACGATGGCAGTGGATGATGCTGATGCCTTTAAGCCTAGGGTCTCACCAACGACGTTGCATGGCAAATTTCTCTGTCGGGCCTTTGGACAAGGTGTGAATTTAGATGACATTGAAGCAGCTGTAAAAAATTCTCTCAATCAGCAAGGCCTTGATCTAAACAAACCCCTTCCCATAGGAACGGTTGCGACGTTTAAATATAGCCAGACTGTATTTTACCTTTTGGCCATTTCCGTTTTTGATGAAAATAACAACGCCCACGCCTCAGAATCAGATATCGCCAAGGCCGCTGATCGTCTTGTGTCTTATTATGCTATCAACGGGCAGGGACTTCCCATTTACGTCCCGCTCATCGGAACTGGCCTTTCCAGGGCGAACCTATCGAAGGATGGATCTTTGAAGATCCTCGAGGGCGCATTCGGCAATGATAAAAACACTATTTTCGGCGATGCCTACATCGTTGCGTATAACAAACAGTAAAAAGGAGTGCAAGCATGCTCTATAGAACGAAAACATATCTTGCCGGAGATTGGGACGGCGACAGAGATGCCATTGAGCAAATTAAAAAATGGAACGACAGCAACTACTGGTCGCTTCATTTCGTAGACGTACACGAGGTGACCCAATCCTCGGACGACAGCCTTTACTGCAGCATAAAGAAATCTTTAAGCCAAAGGATGGACATGTGCAAGACGTTTGTGCTTGTGGTCGGAAAGAACACCGCAATCGTAACAAAAGGCGCGTGCTTTAATTGCGGGAATTACGTGAAGGAAGACTCGATGTCCTTTTATGGATATTATTCTTCGATGTACATGCAAAGAACGGCTCATTGCTCATCCGGCGGTAGCATTAGCAACAAAAGTTATATTGAGTTCGAATGTGATAAGGCCGTGAGGAATGGGCTGAGAATCGTTGTCCTTTACAATTCAATATACAAATATCCCGAGAGGTGTCCGGAGGTTGTTCGTAACATCGGGACTCATGTTTCGATGAAAAAAGCAAATGGGGATTGGGATTACTACGCCGTTAAAGACGCCATCATGGGCTGATATTACAATCTTTATTAATCCATATTAAAAATGTGCCCCCTTGCCCGCATCGTGCTCCATATGTGTAAAAAGTGTCGATACCATCGGCACTTTCTTTGATTTTTGAAGAATTTGTCTCACGATATTACCACGATTTTCGAGGCATTTTGATTGGCGCACGATTGAAAACGCGTATTTTTCATTGACGGTTTTCGGTGGTGGCTGAGGCGGTGCACGATGTCGACATTTTCGTGTTTTGTATCTTTCGATTTCGATGGCGGGCGGATAGAATAAAAGCACACAAAGGAGATCTCGCATGAGTCATGCATTAGAGAACCTTGTCAGAACTATTTTGGCCCACGAGAATGGCATCTTATTTCTCGAATGGCCTACCGGTTCGGGCAAGACCACAAACATCACAGAGGCATTGGCCTCAATCATCAAAGGGGAGAAGAAGATCCCGTATATCTTCTTTTTGACACCCGAGAATAAGAATGTCGATAGCCCGTTCAAAGAGCTGAGAGCGCTGTTCGGAGAAGAAGAGCAAGCGCTTTTCGACAAATATTGCTTAAGGCTGAAAGCGAACAGCGACCAGGTTATAGACACATTCCTGTCGGTACTCCCTTCCATGCCGGAGCAGATTAGCAAAACCCAACCCGCCAGAAAGCTTCGAGAGGCGATTGAATCCATTGAGGAAATGAGAAGCAAGAAATCCAAATTTCTGAATACCGACTCCATCATCCAACAGCAAAGAGAAGCGATCGCAGAAAAACTCGAACCGGACTTTAGACGAGAATTGCACGCCTTCTTGGAGAAAGTTTACCCAAACGAAAAACGGCGTAAGGAAATTGCCCTAGACGAATACCCTTGGATCAAAGAAATCTATCCGAGCTCTCTTGTGTACGAGAAGAGGGTGATTTTCCTGTCTGTTAAGAAATTTTTACTGCCCATCGACCCAATCATCGCACCTGCGTTCCTTTTCGAGGAGGCTTCGTTCGTTAAGGGGGCAAGGGTGCTGTTCGATGAGATTGACTCGGCGTGCAGGACGGTAAGAATGCACCAAATCGACCAGGCAAAGGAAGCCCAAGTCGACCTGATAGATTTCTTCACCAGGCTGCACGGCATGCGCGAGATCGCCGATTTTCCTTCCGAACTCTTGGAAGACGCCCAGAACGCTTCCCCGAAAGCCGCTACTCAACAACAATCTTTTGAGCAGATCAAGCAACGCGCCGACCTGATTTACGATACCTATCATCTGAAATGGAATTTTCGCATCGACGATGAAGGGATTGCCAAGTCTTTCCTCTATTCGAATGAGGAGACGCATATCGTTTACGATGGCCAAGCCGTTGCTGACGTCGCCATTAAGCCGGTGAAGAAAGAGACGCTGAACCGACTCGTGGCCTCGGAAGAGCCTTTGCAAGATAGACGAAAGGGCGTCAAGTGGATGCTCGGAGATATGTATGGCGCGCTGAAGTACATAGCGAAAATCGTGGCCAGCATCTCGCTCAAGTACATGAACCTTTACAACGGTAAGAATAAAGGCAAAAAAGAGATGCTGACCATCGACCAATCTATCAATGCGGTCGTTAGCAATTTCCATTTGGACGAAAAGGGTTCTGCCGTTCTCCAAAAGATGGCCATGAGTGCCGCCGGATTCAGGAAGAGAAAGAGCAGGGTAAACCTTTTCTCCCATGATTTTTACATGGAAGGCTACAGGTTTTACAACTTCGTAAACGATCAAAACGACACGACCAGAACTGCGATTAACATGATCGCCATGGACGAAACTCCCGAGAAGTTCCTTTTGTCCATTTGTTCGAAGTTCTTCGTGGTCGGAATCTCGGCAACCGCCACCAATCCGAGCCGAATCACCAACTTCAACCACGAGTATATAAAAAGGTACCTTGGGGATTCTGTTTACACCCTTTCCCAGGAAGACGTGGACGAATTCCTCAAATACCACCGCCAAAAGCAGTTGAAGAAGCCGAAGCCTCGAATCGTCGTGATGAGGCCAAAAGAAGAAACGGAGAGCCTCGTTGGCGATCTGTTCAAGGAAAAAGCGAATATCAGGTACTTTACCGATGATTTAGAAAAGCGTTTCTCAAAATACGTGAAAAGCGACTTCGACCGTCGCCGCTTTTCGATGATGTCCTCTGCCATCAAGGACTTCCTCGAAGACCCCACGAAAAAAGTCATCCTGGTCATGATAGGTAGGGCAATCCGCGAGGACGACGGAACTATATATAGCCTCCCGTTTTGGTCGAAGCTATGCGAGTCGATTGCGTTGGAAATTGGAATCAGCGCTCCCGATGTAAGATCGCTCGTCGGAAAGACCTTCCTCGAGGAGAAGAGCAAATACCAATCCAAAGCCAGGGAAAAAGGGAAAATCGTCTTGTTCAGCACTTACCCGAGCGTGGCAACCGGACAGAACCTCTTCTATCTCGACGAATTCGACATCAAGCGCGATATCAGCTGCATCTTCGTCGAAAAACCCATGAGCATTGTCCCCAACATCAAGAGCAAGAACGTTTTTGTAACGCTCGAATCCTTGATGGAGTTTTTCTCCGTGGTCGAAATATTGAACAAAAATTACGAGATTACCGACGCATCCGCCACATCCAACATCAAAGCTGGCTTCATAAAGTTCAAAATGCCTTTTGTCGACACCAAGACAAAAGGGAAAAAGTTAACGGAAACCGATTCCGTGAATTATTCGATGGTACAAATCCTCGAGCAGTCCATCGGAAGACTTAACAGAACCGAGGACGATAGCAAAAAAACGTTGTATGTCGATCCAGAAATTATCGATGCGGTCGATTTCTCATGCATCGCAAAGAAAGAACTGAACATAGAGCTACGGGCACTTATGGAAGTCGCGACAAGCCGTCGGCTCGCCGAAAGAACCGAGGAAGCCCGCTCCCTAAGGCTTTCAAAAATCTGCGATAGCTGCAGAGCCAAAATAGAGAGACAGCTGCACACATATGACCAAAGCTGGACCAGGGAAGAGATGGATGTCTGGTCCGCTATGCGAGAAGAGCTGTTAAGGCATCCGACCTATCCCACGTTGGAGTCTGCAAGCTTCCTTATGCAGCCGATGATGATTCCGTCACCCAACGAGAAGCCGATTTCCTCTTATTCCTACAAGATTTCCGAGAAGGAACCGAATTACGTGTTCTCGGCAGACGCCGTTGCGCACAAACTGCGCGTCTCATCGGAGGAATGCTTCCTCAGCAAGCTAATGGCGATAGAGCCACTTCGGGCCGAGTTCGAGAGCAATGGGTACGCGACCTCTTTCAAGCCTGGCTTGGCGATCGTGAACCCCGTTGCCTACACCAATATCTACAAAGGGGCGATTGGGGAAGTAGTCATCAAGTATCTTCTTGCCTTTTACAAAATCATCCTAAAGCCGATTGATGACCCTAAAAAATTCGAGTTGTTCGATTTTGAAATCGAGGGGAATCCCGATGTCTACATTGACTGCAAACATTGGCTTTTCTTCGATCCGGATTCAAAGGAACAAATCGCAAAAATCCACGAAAAAGCCGCGCTTTTAGGGGCGAAGAGGGCAGTTATCGTCAACCTGATCAGACCCCAGGGCGCCACGGACTTTGATGACGGCATCATCTTCTTCTCGAAGGGGCTGTTGGAAGATACGCCTCGTGGCCTAGAGGTCAACCGCGAAGCGATAATGGCCTTGAGGGCAGCCATCCAGGAGGCGGCAAAATGAAAGCGATCACGAACGTTCTTTGCCCTTCTTTCGATAGGGATGCCATCGATTCCGACTTCGATTTCTTCCACATAAAAACCGAGCAGAAGTATTTCTCCAAAGGCGCGAAGATTCTCGATATCCGCCAGGAAGGGCTGGAATTCAAGAGCCTCGTCTTCGAGAATGGCAGGAGCATCTATTGCCTTTGTGCTAAAGGCAGGGTTTCGCGCCTCGACCTAATCTCGGCAATCAGCGACAATACCGTGACAATAAAGGGCGTATCGAGCACCGAATTGGAGGATAGAGTCCTACTAAAGCTTTTCCTTTATTCGCTCAACTGCCCTTCGGAAGGTGCAAGTTTCAATAACCTGGCCGGAAAATTCTACGTTTATTTGGAGGGACTCAATTCCTCGTCCAATGCCCTGAAGGTCCTTTCAATCGACGTCGATAAAAAGATGGGGCTGCAAATCAGTGCAACTAGCTTCACGCCTGCATCGCAATTCCCCAAGGAGAAGATAAAGGAGGAGCCGAGGTACGTATTTTCGCATGAGCATCTTTCTTTTAAGCGAATCTACGGACCCGCCGATGGCGAAACCGTATACGTCAGAAAAACCCGCTTTGGGAAGAAAACGGAAGTCCCATTCCTGAAATTCAACAAACCAGAAAAATCCCTCACCAAAGCCTATTGGGCATACAAGGTGATCGGTTGGTTGGCCGAGGAATACTCGCAGTATCTCCGCCTGGAATTCAAAGAAGCAGAGGTGGTGAGCAAAGTTACGACTCGCCGGGATTCGGATTTCATCGAGAAGGCGATTTTGACTTTGTCGGCGTATCCGTGCACGGTCGTAAACCTTGCCGGGGAGGAAAACCTGGAGAAGTTGGAAACGCTCAGGCTTGCTTTGGAGAACAAACTCGGCACGGAGGTCAAGATAGCCTCCGCTCTAAACGCGGAATCGGTTAATTTTTGCCTAGTTCATAACAAGGAATATTACGAGCGCTGGAAGTTGCCAGACCCCCAGAAAACGTTTCCTTCCGACACGGTCGTGCAATGCGTGGCAGTAGAGAATGGCTTTGTAAAGGTCGCAAAAGAAAAAGAGGCGGTAATCAATACGATAATCAAGGAAGCCGCCATCAAAACTGACATCGTCCACGGGGGGAGAATCACTCTGGATGACTGGGCCTCGTTTGGCTATGAAGGCGACTGGGCGTTTGTTACCTCAAACAACAGTTTGCTCTACGCAATGATCGTCCACGCGGACGGAACGTTCGATTTCAAGAGTGCGAAAAATGATTTCATCGCATTCAACGATCGAGAACTCAACATGCTGTCATCGTTAATTTCCGGCCAATCAGATACTGCCCAAACGATCGTCAAGGATTCGCTTGGAAACATCTGCTTGATTTCAGGAACTACGTTCTACTCTTTGCCCAGAAAAGAAATCTTTGCCTCTACCACCAGCAGATCCAAAGAAAGCAGGGACAAATATCTGGCCGGAGTTGTGGACATCAATTTGTTACGTTTTGAGGACAGACGCTTTTATAACGTCGGAATGATCGGCGCGGGAATGAATACGGATATATCGAAAGCCGCGCTGCTTTACGAGATTTCAGTCATTTCCGGAACGGATATCATGGAGACTTTACTAAAGACGATGTCTGTTCTATTTGTGAAGTTAAATTCTTTTACCGTCCTCCCTTACCCATTCAAATATCTCCGTGAATATATCGAATTAAAAACTGAGAGTAGTGGCTCATGAGCGCGTTTGTTAAGAAAAAGGAACCCAGGCCGTTTTCCTGTAGACTTCTTTTTCAAATTACCAAAGAAGAACGCGGTTGCTTAAGGTCGCAAATTGCTACCTTTGCGGAAAGAACACGCGATCGCAAATACCTTCCCTATGTTTACACCGAACAGGGAATCATCGCCCTTGTTGGACCAGACTTCGATTTGGTGGGTGACACAGAACGTGTGATATGAACGAGCACGACTCAAGAGGACAAAAAGAGGGGACTCACTATTGCTTTGCTTCAAATCTTTTCTAGTTTAGCCACATATTTGAAATGTTGGTAACGTATAGAAAATGTCGTATACGAGATTCAGGCACTGTGTCTCCTTGTTTAAGAGCTACGTTTACTCATTGGCATCGGTTGCAGAGAATTTTATGATTTGTTTTACCCCGCCGACTCAGTAGCATTGAATTAGGCCAATGAAGCACTCGGATGGGATTAATGTTGTTTTTCTTCCTTGTTTGGTGCTCTTTATATGAATTTATTTTGTTGTGGAGAAAGCGGCCACTTTCATTCCCAGTTTCCAGAAACGCTTTGTTACCGTTCTTGAGGAGTGTGACCAAGACGATTTTATTCCAAGAGAAATTGATGACTTCTTTATTCGCCTCTTTAAGCGCCTCTTCCCTGAGGAATTGCCTCAATCGAGTCCTCGATGTTTGACTCGGTTACGAACCTGTGAACAAGGATCGCCTTTTGTTGAAGGATGCTGATAATATGTTTGAACCTTCAAGGAACTTATGCCCACGCTACCACTGATAGTCGGGTCATCGAGTGGCATTTTGGAAAGTCGACCTAAGGTTTAGTTTGCCTGGGAATTTGCTTTTCAAAATTAATGAATTACAATAAAAGCAGAAGAAGATTAAAATGGTCGGCAAAAAAAACGATTAGTGCATTTTTCGCTGGCGAGGAGTGGGCCTCGCGGATCGTTTTTGAGCGTTACAAAAGGCTCATCTACTTCTCAATATCAACCATCCTTCGCGAAAAAACCGGTATTGATGACGCCTATCAAGAGGCGATCCTTAGGCTATTCGCGAACAAGCCCGAATTTGGCAACAACGACTCCGGATTGGCATGCTATCTCGTTAAAGCCGCGAAAAGCGTGGCACTAGATATGGCAAGAAGATTCTCATCGAGCCTTGTTTTCGACACCACCGAAGAGAAATGCGACGAACCCCCAACGGCGAGCTACATTATCTCTAAACACTTGCCACCCACGCTTTCCGAGACGGAAGGGGAGGTCATCGCCTACAGAGCGACCTTCGCGCTCAGCTTTCGAGAGATCTCGGAAATCATGGGTATCCCTAAGACGACGGTCAAAAGGATTTACAGGACAAGCATGGGAAGAATCAGAAAGGAGAACCGAAAATGTATGCGCAAACAATAAGGAAGAAAATGTTGAATGAGATCGATCGGATGATGCCAGATATCGACCTTAAATTGCCAAAGGACCGCCCCAATTCAAAGCGGATTGCGGGTATAGTCGCGACAACCGTGGGCCTTTTTGGTGTGGTTGCTGCCGGAATCGTAATCTACAACGTCGCGGCACAAGACAACAAGCCTCAAGGTGAAAAACCCGCGACGATCGGTGTTTATTACCAAGGGCAAACGGTCACCGACTTCGAAAATAGATCCATAACCCTGCTTTCATGTGACTTTCAGAATGAGACAAAGGTCGTGTTGAGCGTTTCGTTGAACGCCGATCATTATTGTGTGCAAGAATCGAGCAAAGCTGTAGCCTGTTACCAAGGCGGCAACTATGAGGAATTGCGTTTCGATAACGCCGCTTTTTCAACCCTCAACCCTGGCCTCGATTGTGCTGCTTATGCGGATTATTCCGGAGAAATCTTCATCCCGTTCTGCGTCGATTCCGACGGCAGAAGTCTGCTCGACGATAAACTAGTCTATTTATCGTATTCTTTCGGATTCCACGCAGACAAAGACAACAGCGGCTCGGAATTTCATGTCGCCGGAAAGGAGAAACGATAGTTATGAAACATTTACGTTTATATTCCGCCATTATGGTCATAGTGGCATGTGGCGCACCCCATTCCCGTGAGCAAACTTCAAGCAAGGGCAATCCTCGTAATGGCGTTGCAGAAGATTAGTCGGTCAAGCTTTCCTTCGAAAGCATTCAGCTCGTCGGATCGATCCGCTATTTACAATTTGTGCCAGGCACTCACAATCCCAGTGAAAAGGCCGGCGACGCTGACGCCACCGGCCTAAGCCTAGATGTATCAATAGGGGAGTTCCGGATCGATGGAGTAGTGGATGCCGCTCTTGTCGAGAAAGTCCCTCATCTCTACTGCGTCCCGTGCCTTGCCTTTAAAGATGACGTTGAGCTCCTGGATCGCCTTTTTGGAGGCGATGAAGTTCTTTCCGGTCAGCTTGGAGACGAGCGATAAGGTCGCCTTGTCGATGGGATTGCCCTCGGATAGGCGGAAGACGTATTCGGTCTCGTCTAGGTCGATGGGGTCCCATTTCGTTGTTACGGCTTCCCAACCACAGCTATCGCAGATATATGAGAAAGAGGGATAATTCTTCCTCTCTGCGCGAAGTTTGGAGCCGCAATTCGGGCAAATGTGTTCATTTTCCATGTTTTATTCCTCCGGGTTTGAATGTGACGAATGAGCCTTTGTCGAGGTTCCACTCATCGGATGAGACGTACAACGTGCCCTTTGGGGAACACCATAGGGTCTTATTAGGTGCCATGATCGGTTTTCCTAAAGCGTTGGCGAGGTGCTGGGCGAACCCTGCGGGGTCCTGACCGGTAGAGCAGGAGAGCAGGCGGATCCCCTTGGCTTTTCTGAAACCCAGCTTCGCAGCAGCTTTCGGAAAAAGCATTGGATGATGAAGCCATTATGCGATTAAGGGCATTTATCCTAGCGTCCCGTCGATGA
>CADAUN010000028.1 GCA_902791085.1 uncultured Erysipelotrichaceae bacterium
GCGGGACGGATTGCAGGATTGGCTGAATCTATTCTACTTTTATTGGAACACGCCCGGGGATCCCTTCCAAAAGGCGCAGGCCTTCATCGAACTCGCGGTAAAAAAGCGCAAAATTCTGCGCTATCGGAGTTGGGGAAAGGCGAAAGATTCCGATAAATCCTGAACTATTTATCCCTCACGTGCAAATAAGAGTTTAATCAAATTATTCTGCAGCCAAACGTCGTCCTAATACAACGCCCATAACGGAAGCCATCATTAAACCTCTTGTCCAACCAGAGGAATCCCCTAAGCAGAAGAGATTTTGAATGTTCGTTGTCAAATTCGTATCCATCTTGATGCGATTGGAATAGAACTTGATTTCAGGCGAATAAAGCAACGTTTCAGGTGAAGCAAAGCCAGGAACTACGTGATCCACTGCTTTAATGAAGGCGATAATATCAGTCATTGTCCGATAAGGCATGGCTGCCGTAATGTCTCCTGCCACGGCATCCGGAAGCGTCGGCACCACATTCGAACGATTGAGTTCGTTTTGCCAGGTCCGTTTGCCATCCAGGATATCGCCAAAGCGTTGGACTAAGATTTGGCCGTTGCCTAACATGTTCGTCAATTCGCCGATCTTTTGCGCGTAAAGAATTGGTTGATTGAAAGGCTCGCGGAAATTATGGCTGCATAGAATCGAGACGTTGGTGTTTGGCGATTTCTTTTCTTTGAAAGAATGACCGTTCACGACTGCCAAACCGCCATCGTAATTTTCTTGGGCAACAAAGCCGCCAGGATTTTGGCAGAACGTCCTGACCTTGTCTTTGAATGGACCTGGGTAACCAATTAATTTGGCCTCATAAAGATTGTTGTTTAGGATTTCCATCACTTCGTTACGGACTTCAACCCGCACGCCGACATCGACCGGTCCTGGCGCATGGGCGATATCATATTTGGCGCAGATTTTCTCAAGCCAATCGGCACCGCGACGCCCGGCGGCAATCACGATATCCTTACCCTGGATTTCCTCTTCTTCGCCGCCATGATATTTTTTGGCGCGAATGCCGACACACTTTTTGTCGTCCAACATCACGTCATTGCATTCGTATCCATAACGGATTTCTACACCATGTTCCAACAAATAACGTTCAATCGCCAAATATAAATCACGCGCTTTTTCCGTGCCTAAATGGCGAATTGGACAATCGACAAGTTGCAATCCAGCTTCAATGGATTTCCGCCGAATCTCACGTTTTTCGGACGTTTCGTTTGCTCCTTCAACGGCTTTGTCAGCACCGAATTCCAAATAAATCGAATCCGCATAGCGAATTAATTCATCCACTTGAGAATAGCCTAATAATTCTGGCAAGGCACCACCGACGGAACTCGATAACGACAATTTGCCATCCGAGAACGCTCCCGCACCGCTAAAACCAGTCGTAATCGCGCAAGGATCACAATGGATGCAATGACCAAGTTTTGCTTTCGGGCAGTAGCGTTTTTCCACCGATTGCCCCTTCTCAATCATCAAGATTTTCTTCTGGCTTCCTTTGCGTAACATTTCTAACGCGGTAAAAATGCCAGCAGGACCACAACCGACAATAATGACATCGTACATATGAATTTATCCCTTTGGAACGATACTCTCTTTTAAGACAAAAGTAGAGTTTTATTTTTAGAAATTTCATTTTTTCCTTCTATAATGATGAAAAAGGAAGGAGAATCGTCCATGAACGAAACCTTAAAAACATTGCTTGAACGCCGCAGCGTTCGTTCTTATGAAAACAAACCGGTATCAGAGGAGATTTTGAAACAAATCGTCGATGCAGGCCTTTATGCGCCTAGCGCCATGGGGCGACAAGATGCGGCGGTCATCGTTGTAACGAATCCCACCGTTCGTGAAGCCTTATCCAAAGCAAACGCTGAAGCAATGGGCGTAACTTCAGATCCCTTTTACGGGGCGCCAGTAGTTTTGGTCGTCATTGCAAAGAAAAGCCCTACCGCCCACGAAAACGGTTCCGCAATGATCATGAATATGCTAATTGCCGCCACTTCTTTTGGCCTTGCTTCTTGTTGGATTCATCGCGCAAAAGAGGAACTCGAAACGGATTTTGGTCGCCACCTTCTACAAGATTCCGGCTTTGACCCCGATGAATATGTCGGCATCGGAAACGTCATTGTTGGTTATGGAAAAGGCGCGCTTCCGTTAGCAAAACCGCGGTTAAATGGGCGAGCCGTTTATCTAAAGTAAACGCATCTTACTCTAAATAACGGTTCCGTAACGAACGGATTTCGTCTTCACTCAATCCGATTTGCCAGTGTAAGTAATCGGTAACTGAGCCGTAATGTTGTTCTAAGGACGCTTTCGCCGCATTTAAATTTGCTGCATCTACGCTGTTCATCCAATAAATAGATTCCAAAAGAATCGGATCGTCAATTCCTTCTTCTTTTGCTTGTTTTGCCATGGCTCTCGCTCTCGCTTCTTCATTTGGTTTTGAAAGCAAGTAATCTCGTAAGATTTCCGGATAAGAAACGCCAAGCATTGACAAGAACAAATAACAAAAGAATCCCGTCCGATCTTTTCCGTCTTTGCAATGGACGACGAACGCCCCTTCTTTTTCCTTAATTAAAAGGGA
This sequence comes from uncultured Erysipelotrichaceae bacterium, assembly GCA_902791085.1. Lineage (GTDB taxonomy): Bacteria > Bacillota_I > Bacilli_A > RFN20 > CAG-826 > UBA4951. The sequence goes on from CADAUN010000028.1 coordinate 2,616, forward strand.
AAAAGCTTGATAAATATGTTCTTGCGTAACCGGATCAAGCGGCATCAAAGCGTACATGCGAGGAAATCCCTGATGCATATCGCCATGCGGATCATAACGATATAAGAATTGCACTATATTTTGAAAATACGGATCCTTCAAATGGGAGAAAGATTTCGGATCGACCGGTGCGCGAAGAATGTGGTCTGGATCTACTTCGTGTTGGATTTCAAACGACAAATGCTTCGTCCCTGGAATGACAACATCTGGAAACTGTTCTTGTTCTCTAGAAGAGCGAATATCAAGGATGAGACGGAGCTTCTGACTTTCCCAAAAGGCAACATCTTTCGGACTTAATCGATTTAAGGCGTCACTACGGAACGCTAGCCCTTGACGTAGACGGCGGCCGTCTTGCGTAGGAATGCCACCCATGTCACGGGTATTGATTGTCCCTTCTAAGGGAATCCGTGTGAGGCATTCATTCGAACTTTTCATGAGGCGATTTTAACATAAAACTAAATCAAAGAGGAAAAAGGACAAAAACGGATTCTCGGTTCCAATGGCATCTAGTTAGTCAAAATTAACGATTAGAAACAGCGAATTTTTCTTACGTTTTAGACGGACGAAGAAAAAATGTTTGTTTTGTTTCTTTCGTTTGAATGACAGTTTCGAAATCGTGTTTTCCGCTTATATTCTTTAAAAACGCGATATCCAGTTGGTTTTCAAGCGAAAATATAGATTGCTCTCTTTTTTCAAAAAAACATGTTATGATAATTGCGCTTTCAACCAAAAGTATTGGAGGAATACTATGAAAGAACAAAAATTAGTATTGCTGACAGCTGCTGCTGCCTTAATGGCTTTAGCGGGCTGCAACGATCCGCGCACCAACTCGAGCACAAACTCTGTTGCTCCTACTGTCTCTTCGACGCAAGGCCAAACCAACGGAATCGATGGTATCCGTGTCGCTTATGGCGTTGTTTCGGACAACCTGATTCGTGCCGAAGTTCAAGTCAAAAACAAAGTGGTGAATTCCGTTCGTTTCGACGAAGTGAAATTCGGCGCTAGCACCATTGGTAAAACTTCCGCTGAAGCGGGCGACAATGTGGTTACCTTTGGCACAGGGGATAAGGCTGCCAATTATGCCAAATATCTCAAAGTCGGCGACAAGCTTTTCACCGCTTCCCTTGGCGACGCGTTCGCTTACAAGAATGGCGATACCGATTTGGATGCCTATTACAAAGATGCCAGCCGCACCCAAGCCGAACTTTCCGATTTCTATTACAACTTGGTGAACAATTTCGTTTATGGTGCCGATAGCACTGGCGCTCGCATCCAAGGCGAAATCGCGACAATCGTATCTAAGGCTTCGAAAGATTCCACCTATTGGAATTACATCAAGGACGGCAAGGCCGTTGAGGGATCCCAATGGAAATGGAACATCCAAAAGATTGAAAATGCGTTGAAAGGCAAAGATCTCTCAAAGACAGTCAAATTCGATCAAGGCGACGACAAAGTTTGGACCTTAGACAGCGTTTCTACCGGTGCAACAATTAATTCCTTTGATACCTATGTTGAATTGGCAGAAAAAGCCTTCAAAGGCACATCGAAAATCGTCGCTTATTATGGTGCAGACAAGCTCGATAGTCGTAAATCGAATAGCCACTACAACTGCATTTCCAAAGTCGAACTTGTTGTCGGAAGCGATAATAAGGTCATCGATACCCACATCAACGAAACCACTCGTTTCTTGGAACATTGGGGTACTGCCAAAGAAGATTCTGCCTTCCCGACCGTTCTCAAAACGACGACCAGCACTGCTTCTGATGGAACCACGACCGAAAAGAAAGCTTATTATGCCAAATACATGTCAGTCAATGGCACCGTTTGGACGGCTACTGTAAATAACGACACTTCGAAAAACAAACAAAACGTTATCTATAGCAGCTCATTAAGCCAAGATGCGTTGGATTATTATGGCAACGATCCTTATCGCGCAGCCGATTATTACAACGCTGCTTTCAGCCATCACGTCAACATCTCGAGCGATGACAAAGGCACCAATTTAATCAATCCTACCCTTGTTAACTTCACCGCGACCAAGGCGGAATACGATTGCACTTATTGGGCAAAAGGCCATGACGCACCAGAAGATGTGAAACCAGCCGATGCCAACAACTGGTGGCAATGGAACATCCGCGCTGTCGAAAATGCTTTCGCTGGCAAAGACTTCTCGAAAGAGATTGAAGTCGAACCCGCAGAAGCAGCAGATGCCGATGGTCACAAATACATCACCTTTGGTGGTGTGAAGACCGGTGCAACGATGACCGAATTCGCAACTTTCGTTGAATTCGCTCGCCGTGCTTATGGCTATTTGATCTAATTCCGCATCATGAACAACAAAGAGCCTGACTTTTTCTAGTCGGGCTCTTTCTTACTTTTCGTCCACATCTTATACTTTAAGAAAAGGAGAACCTATGGCATTTCATTTGTTCCGCTCCTACGAAGCGACCCATATTCCTGGACATAAAGACCAAACTGCCGATAAACCTTATGTGACTTATGCCCCGGAATATGTTTACATCCCGGCCCAAGACGGCCGTGGCAACCCATTAAATCAGTCTTTGACTGTCGGCGCTGCCGTTAAAAAAGGAACTCTTTTAGGCACTCGTGCCCCTGATGATTTCCCGATTTATTCCTCTGTTAGCGGTGTGATCACATCCATCGAACCGATGCTAACATCAGGAGGAAGAACACAAAAAGTCTTCCGCATTCAAAACGACAAGAAAGACGAATGGACGTTGGCGACCCCGCTTCCCGCGGTGGAAAACGCAACGAACGATCAAATCCTTGCCGCTATGAAGGCATCTGGCGTGATTGGCATGGGCGGCGCTGGCTTCCCCACTTATCGCAAATACAATTCCGGTAAGCCAGTCGAAGTTTTAATCATCAATGCGATTGAGTGCGAACCCTTCCTTACGACCGACTATGTCTATGGTGCCGAAATGGCGGAATATGTTTGGAAAGCGTTGCCTTATTTGATCAAACTCACTGGCGCAAAACGCGTTGCTTTCTGCACCAAGAAAGACAAACCAGCATTGTTAGAAGCCTATCGCGTGAATCACGAAAAATATCCGCAAATTCCGGTCGAACTTTACGCGACTGCCGATAAATATCCAATGGGCTATGAGCGAAATCTGGTGACGCTTGTCACGAAAAAGGAATATATGAATATTCCAATCGAGGCTCAAGCCATCGTCGATAATATCTATACCTTCATCTTGCTTGGCCGTTATTTCTCAGAAGGAAAGACACCAGACCTTCGTTGCATCACCGTTGCTGGCGAAGTGAAAGAGCCAAAAAACGTCTTAACTCCATATGGCGTTGCTGCCGATGATTTAATCGCTTTAGCGGGCGGTGAAACCATTGAAAAGGGCAAATACATCAATGGCGGTCCGTTGAATGGCAATTGTTTGGCTTCTTCTCATTTCGCCACTTTGCTTCAATCTAACGGCGTCTTGGTCATGAAAGCCAATTCGTTCCGTGCTGAGCCATGTTGGCATTGCGGCGATTGTTGCAAACAATGCCCCATGGATTTGCAACCGGTTCAAATTCAAATGGCATTGAAACGAAACGATTTAGAACGCATGAAAGCATTACATGCTGAACGTTGCTGCGGTTGTGGTCTTTGCTCTTATGTATGCCCAGCGAGGATTGATGTCTCACGTAACGTTCAAGAAGCAAAAGCAAAAGTCTTAATGGCTTTAAAGGAGGGCAAATAATGGAATCCGTCATTGAAAACGCTCCACAACTTCGCACCAAAATCAGTTTGACGCGAAAAATGTTTGAATTCTTTGGGTGCCTTGTTGCCCTTTGGATTTACGCCATTGTCTTTTATTCTCTTAAAGGTACGGCTCAATATAACGGGCTTAATGCCTTTGTAAATGGCATTGCCGGTATCTTATTCGCCGATTTCGCCGATGTCTTATACCATTTGCCAGTTTTATGGAAAAAAGACATCGTTGGCAACCGTTGGAAAGAATATGGATATCGCATTCTCCATTCTTACTCGTTTGTCACGGGGTTACTCGTTGCCTTGCTTTGCACCATTTCTTTACCTTGGTGGCAAGTTGGCATCAGCGCCTTTGTCGGTACTTTCTTCTTCAAATTGCTTTTCGGCGGATTTGGCCATAACATCTTTAACCCCGCGTTCATCGGTCGTGTTTTTGCCCAATTGGTCTTTGCTTCTGGCATGAACGCCTATAAGAGCGAAGAGTCCTTCGTTTCCACCGGCGCCTCTTTGACCGCTTCAAACGGAAACGGCGGATTCCAAGGTCTCATTGGAAACAATTTCGACTTTGGCAAAATGTTCCTTGGCTCTTATTATGGCGCCTTAGGAGAAACCTATTTGTTACTTCTTCTCGTCATCTGCGTCTATCTATGCGTAAGAGAAATCATTGATTGGCGCGTTCCCGTCTTCTACATTGGATCCTTGTATTTGGCTTTCTTAATCGCCTTCTTGGCAATGAAAGATGGCCAATACGCCTTTGTTGATGCGTTTAAATACACGGCAATTGGCGGCATTTTCTTTGGTGGCGTTCTTTGCTTAACAGACCCCGTCACCAGTCCAACCGCTCGTTCCGGCCGCATTATTTTCGCTTTAGGAAGCGCCTTGATCACCATCTTGCTTCGTTTCTTCACCGCTTCTCCGGAAGGTGTTGCTTACTCGGTTTTAATCATGAATTTCTTGACACCGCTTATTGATAAGATCGTCAAAGGTCGTACACGGAATAATCTCGTTCCGACCATTGTAATGGCAGTTCTTCTTGTCGCTGTCTTAGCCGTAGGCCTTGCCTTTGGTTTGCAGCACACGATTCAATCGGATGGATACTTTGCTGCATAAGGAGGATCGACCATGAATTCAATTGGAAAAACCACCTTGGTTTGTTGTTTGGCCGCAGTTGCTGCGGTCGGTGTTACCGTCGGCGTTTATTATGGCGTCACCGCACCCGCTATTGCCGCTCGCGTTCCTTCCGGTGACGCTGTGACTCCCGAAATCGCCGCTCTTTTTGCGGAGGATCATCCGACAGGCGTGACCCAATTCCTCGACGGAAGCAACGATGGATCGAAAGCGTTGCTTCTTAGCGGATATCGCGTTTATTTAGAAGATACTTCTGTGAAAGCATTTTATTATCGTTGCCGCAGCGAGCAGGGATTCGGCGGCAAAGTTACTTTTGACATCGGTATCAAAAATGATGTTGTTGCTTATTATTCTTTTGTGAAATCCACAGAAGACGAACAAGGAACAAACTGGGCAAGAACGACAAAAGACTTCATTGGATACGATGGATCTTATGAAGTTGTCGCTACCGGTGCCACCGTCGAAGAAACACCTGGCGCGATGCAATCGGCCGTTGATGCCGCACTTAAAGATGCGAAAGGGAGGGAATAATGATGGAACAGACAAAAAAAGGATTTCTGGCTTCATTTTTAGATGGCCTTTACTTCAATAACCCCGTCTTATCCTTGTTTTTAGGACTTACGTTGGCCGTTTTAGCCACAACAAGATTCCAAACCGCTTTATGCGTCGGTTTACTGACACTCGTGATTCTTTTCCTCAGTGTCTTAGCCGTTTCACTTTGTCATTCTTTCTTAAACAAGATTGGCGCCACCATCTTTGCCGCCATCATCTCCGCCTGTCTATCGACGCTTACCGTTCTTCTTTTGGTTGCTTATGCGCCGAAATTGATTGATGCGGATAACGAAAAGGCGTTGGCTTTGCTTACCTTAGTTCCTTTCATTTCCGTTACTTCTTTGGTCTTGGTGAAAGGCCAAGAAAGCCTTGATCATACTTTGGAAGATAACCTTGGTGACGCGTTAGGAAGTGGCATTGGTTTCTTACTTGCTTTGGTGGTGATCGGCTTCGTGCGGGAATTATTAGCCACTGGATCCATCACGTTCACTGCGTTAGACGGCACCGCATCCACTTGGACCGCTTGGAAAGGCTGGACATTAAGCATTTTAGCTCAGCCCTTTGGCGGTTTCTTCTTGGTTGCCATCTTCTCTGGCATTCATCTTACGATCATCGAGATGAAAAAACATAAGGCTCCGGTAGCCGAGGAGGCGAAATAATGCAATTCTTAGGCGTTCTCTTATCTTCTTTCTTTGCTCATAGTTTGGTTTTGTCTGGCTATGGCTTCCGTCAAAATGCATCTTTGGGTGCAAGGAAGACAAAATATCGTTGGATTCTTTTGTCCTTCTATTTCGTTGAAGCTTTGATTTTGGGCTTCGCTGGATGGGGATTCCGTTCTTTGGCGGCTAACCAAGAAATGTGGACCTATCTCACTCCGCTTTTCTCCGTCCTTATCATGGCACTTTGCTTAGGCGGATTCGCCTTATTGGCGCATTTCTGTTTTCCAGAGCAAATCAAAACGGATTTAGCCGATTCTTATATTGAAATCGGTCTCAATTCTTCTTTGTTAGCCTTGGTTATTGTCTTGCTTTCTTATGAAGCAGGCACAGACGCCACTATCCTTGTTGGATCCATCATTTGTCTTCCTTTAGGATATTTGGCTGCAAGTTACGCCACCGGCGCCGTCTTAGACCGCTTGTCTTTCGCTCCAGCCTCTGGCCCGTCGCGTCTTGCGACCATGCCGCTTCTTCTTCTTTCTATCGCCGGCCTTTGCCTTGGCTGCTGGATGATGACCTTCTAATTTCTATTGATAAGGCTTCAGGAATCCCTGAGGCCTTTTTCTTATGGTGGCGAAGACACGCATTGCTTTTATAGAATGCGCTCATAGAGAAAAACAGCACAAGCAATGGGTTATCTAGAAGATAAGCCGATTGTTTTGGATGATTGATTCTCGTTAACGAATATCGCTTAGAAATTAGTTTAGGCAGAATCGGATGGTGTTTCAGTCTTAGCGATAAACGTTTATTTCATCGTATCAGTTTTCTTTTCATGACGAATCCTTTCTAATGGTTTCATGGTAAAAAGCGATTCATTCCTATTGATCTTTAGGTCGTAAAACTCAGTAATAAAACTCTATAAAGTGGGGATTTCCAAAGGAAAATGAGATTTTTGAATCCAAAAAAAGGCAGGATTTTATCTTTTCCTAAAAAGATGGTGAATCCATCCTGAATAAAAAAGAATTCCCGGTTTTCAGAATTCTTTTGAAGAACAACATCGTGACTTTTTAAAACATGTCTTATTGAATCGGGCGAGTATAGAAACGGCCTTCCACCCGTTCTAGCGGCGTGACTTGAATAAAGGCGTTTGGATCCTCTTCTTTGATGAGACGCATCGCCTCATTCACTTCGTAGGAAGAAATAACGATCGTAAAAATATAGCGTTCGGTGCCTGTATAAACCCCAATACCTTTGGTCATGGTCGCCGAATGAGGCAAATTGGTGATGATGAACTGGCCTAAGGCTTCGTTGTTCGTTACCACTTCAACCTTGCATTTTTTATTCCGCGTATGAATGCGATCAATCACTAATCCTGCTACAAAGAGATAAACGGTAGAGAAGAAAGCATGAGCAATAAATTCGGCAACCGCGTCTTCCGCCCAGTTGGATTTGCAACAACTAAGGATAGTAAATAAAACCATGGTAGTAATGTTGATCATAACCGAATATTTGCCCACCGAAGTTCGCTTTTTTAAGGATAGATAATGGGCGATGATATCGACGCCTCCGGCCGAAAAATCGCCTTTTAAAGCCAAAGCGGAACTCATGCCGGTGGTGACACCGCCAAAAATGGCCCGCGCTAAAAAGCCAGCATTTTTGCTTACCCATTCAGCCACATCGCCAACAAGTTCCACATTAGAGGCATTCAATAAGCGCACAAACAAAGAAACTTCAACGACATTCACCAAGGTAAAAATGGTGTATTTCTTGCCGATTCCAACCCAGGCTAAAACAATCACAGGGACATTCAAGACAAAATAAAAAATAGAAATTAAGAGGTTCTCATCTTTGATTTCGAGACCGCAGACTTCTAAAAACAAAGTCAAAGTCTGTGAAATGCCAGATACCCCTCCGGCAACGATTTTGCCATCGCCAATCGAGTTTAAATCAACGAAAGTGTTAAATCCGAAAGCAAATAGAAAAGCCGAGACAGAGCTTAAGATAAACAATCCCGCGTATTGAATCGCGTGTTTGATTGGCAGATGGTCATAAAGCCAATTCTGAACTCGTTCTTTTTGATTCGCCCAACGCGACTTGCCTTTGCCCATTCGTGTTAATTATTATAGAGCAAGAAGAAGGATTCTCAATCGATATTGAAGCGCTTTCCTTCTTTCTTTTAGGAAAGAAAAATTCTAGATATACCAGCAAATGTTGGATAAATAGACCCATGGTATAATACCTCCGCCAAACAATCAGAGACGGTTGGGAGGCGGCTCGGGTCTGGTTGTTTG
>CADAUN010000029.1 GCA_902791085.1 uncultured Erysipelotrichaceae bacterium
CAAGCATTGCTGCATAAGCATAAGAACCATCGGTGTTTTTTGTTTTGCTTAGCCAGTTATTTTCATTTAAAGAAGAGGCACTGATTCCTTGCGACAAAGTGATTTTCTGAAGGGCGTCCGTGGTATATGCCGAAGGGACAGAAGCGTTGTTTCCGGTAAGAATTTCACTCTTTTCGCCCACGCTTCCGGTTGCTTTTTGATATTGGGAGCGATAGGTCTTTGCCCCATCATCCCAAATGGCATAGCGGTCTGCTAGAACGGCATCTGTCACTTTTGCTTCTGTGCCAAATGAAGCAGTCTTTTTAAAAGCGGAGGCAACGACGCCGTGTTCATCAAAACTTTCGGTCACTTCCCAAGAAGTTACGTTAGCAAACAATTTGCACATGCCATCGTTTTCATTGATAGGTGCTATGGCACTTCCCATTTCGTTCGCCGAATATAGTTTTGTGGTTAAGGTATAGTTCTTCGCTTCCTCTAATTTGGCAAAAGTTTGACTGATTTCGTCAGTGGTAATCGGAGCAGGAACATAAGCGTCATCCTTAATGGCGGCGTCTAAAGAGGCGACTGAGGTCGTGCCGACATTGCTTATGGCCAACGTGCAATAAGAGCCGCTCGAAGAGCCCGAAGTGACATAGCAATTAAAATAAGCGGTATCTTTTGTTCCATCGCCATCTTCGTCATAAATTCCATCAAAACGGGCGCCCGCTAAAGCTAAACCATTGGACTCCGGACTTTGTAATGCCCCATAACGTAAGATATTTCTTTCCCAGGCGACATCGCTCCAAAGCGTTACTTTGCCGTCGATGTCTTGATAGGTGAAATTAGACGCATCTAAGGCCACGGCAGAAAAGAAAACATAATTTGAGCGTGTATACCAGCCTGCTTTGAAAGAAGGCAACAAATTCCCTTCTGCATCAGATTCGAGTTTTCCTTGGTAAGTCTTACCGTTCGATAAAGTAGCAAAAATTGTGCTGTTTGTTGGCTCTTCCTCGTCCACCAATGCGAAATAGGAATCGGTGTGATAGTAAGTGTAGTAGTACTTCATCGCAGCGCTTAACCGCAGCGTGTAATTTAAGGGATCTTCTTGTAATGGGGCTAAGAAGGCGTCTAGTTCTTCTTTCATTTTGTCATTCGTGACCAAAGTGAAAGAAGTGGTCATCTCGCCATAATTTGCGGTTAAAGCAAAGGAACCAACGGTCTTTGCCATCACTTTTTTGCCTTGGATCACGACATTTTCGTCTTGGGAAGACAAAGACCAGTCTTGCTGAACCTTTCCTTCGTTGTCATAAGCCGTGATATAAGGAGAGAGGTCTAAATAAGCACCGACTTCTATTGAGGGAAGATTCTCGACGAACACGCCCGCTTCATGACCATAACTCTGACTAAAAGAAGAATTTTGCCCTGTTTGGCAACTTGCCATCATCAAGGGAGTGAAGAGGCATAGACAATAATGAACAAAATGTTGCTTTTTCATTTGTTTTAACTCCAATGGGAACGAACAACGCTAAATTATTCGTTTTTTGAAAAATTTCAATGAAGATTTCAAAAGATTGCTATTTTTTAAAAAGGAAAACGGAATACAAATAGAGGAAAGGAGTTTGTTTTGCCAAGAAAAAAGAATTGCATTTTTTCTCTTTTCCTCCATAGTTATGGGTGCGCTTTAAAAGCGCCAGGAGGCGATTCCTATGAAACGAAACTCTTTGATTCTTGCTTTGTTTAGCGTTTTTGTCATGGCTTCTTGCAGCGACATGGGAACGAATTCGTCTGTTGTTTCGTCTTCTTCTTTAATTTCTTCTTCTATCGACGACACGACCGGAGTCAAAATTCGTTTGGCTTCTTCTTCGATGCGATTGGGATTGACCGTGATTGAGGGTTGTTCTCCTACTGTCTACGTGGACGGCGTTGAAACCCCATTTTCTTCTTTTGAACGCGTTTGGGTCACTCAAGGTGACAAGCGTTACGCCATCAATGATTTATTGATGACGCCAGGAAGTTATACATTTAAGGTTCGGACCCATGATTTAGAGACAGTGGAAGCCCCTTTTATGGTGACTTCTGCGATTCCCGAAATGGCTAAAGAAGGAAAAGGATATACCCAAGTTACTGACGAGATGGCAGAGAAATATGCTGTGATGAATGTTCCTTACGCTGGCTCTTTAGGACCGCATAAAACTCCTTCACGTGGCAATGTGAAATTATTGGTGATCCCAGTGACGTTTACCGCGGGCGCTACCTGGACGAACGCTGAATTGTCAGCGTTGCCGACACTTTATTTTGGGAAAGCGAAAGATACCGCATGGCAATCCCTTGCCAGTTATTATGAAAGCTCCAGTTATGGTTTGCTCCACCTTTCTGGCCAAGTGACAAGTCCATACCTTTCTTCTTATACGGAAGAGCAAATGCAAAACAATAGCAGTCTTTGCTCTAAGGTTTTGCAACAAGCCGTTGCGGCAGTTACCGCCAAAGATAGCCTTAATTTGCAAGATTTCGATGCGGATGGCGATGGTTATTTAGACGGGGTGAATATCGTCTACAAAGCGAACCATACTTATAGTGAAACGAACTCGCAGGTGTGGTGGAACTGGACAAGCACAGATACTTCCTCCTCCAGTTTATCGCCTGCGCCTTATCGTTATTTTTGGTGCAACATCAATCAATTATTCACCGGATATTATGGCAAAGGCGTCAGCGATGCCCATACTTTGGTTCATGAAACGGGACATATGTTGGGCCTCAATGACTATTACGACTATGACAGCGCCTCTTATCCGACCGGCGGTGCCGATATGATGGAACTAAATATCGGTGATCATAATGCTTATAGCAAATACCTTCTCGGATGGGTTCGCCCCTATGTGGTGGATGGCACCTTAGAAGATTTCACGATTACCTTACGTGATTTTGCTTCTTCTGGTGACTGCATTTTGCTACGTAACACTTCAACCGATCCTTGGAACGGGACGCCTTATGACGAATATTTGATGCTTTCGTATTACACCCCCACAGGGTTAAACGAGCAAGATTCACAAGGCTATGCCGAATGGAGAGGTTGGGGAACTGGCAGTTCTTATCGCTATCGCGGTTTGCAGGTCTTTCATGTGGATGAACGGCTTTATTCGCGAGTTGGCTCAAGCCAATGGGATCCTTTCAAAAATGCCTTTACTTCCTCAGTATATTCTTATACGGATGAAGTGCTGAATAAGCCCAAAATGGATGGGGCGGTTTTAGCGGAAGACTATGCTTTCCAGGCTTCCTCTAATACGAAACGTTATTCTTCTGAAATCACAAAGAAGCAAGTTTTAGCCACCAATTCGTCCCATCAAGAAATTCGTTTGATTCCGGCAAGTGGTGATTCCTCTTTGTTCTTAGGCAAATCGCCTCGGAATTTAGGAAGTTTGGATGCTTTATTCGGCCAAAGCGATTTCGGAGCTAGATATAACGGTTTCTCGTGGGAAAAGATGTCGGGTTGCTTCTCTAACGATGGATTTAATGACGGCAGTTCCTTGGAATATAACTTCTTTGTTTCTGAGCAAACAGACACCGCATTAACGGTTCGTTTTGTCCAAAGATAATGACTTTAAAGCGTTCTTCGTGAGAATGTTGCCTTGCCTTTTGCTTTGCGTCGTGGCGAAAAACGGCGGTTATGTGTCGTCATTTTTGACGAACTTACGTGACTTCGTTTCCATTTAAAACAAAAACGATTATTTTATTACTATGCCAGAAATAGAAATATCGCACCTTGGTGTCACTTATTTGCATCGAAAAAAAGAAACAACAGCAATTCGTGACCTTTCTTTGCGAATCCCAAATGAAAAAATATCGGTGGTTTTAGGGGCATCAGGCTCAGGAAAGACCACCTTATTAATGGCAATTCTTAATCGTTTTGCCTTTGATGGCGAAATTCGTAGTGACGGAGTCGACATCGAAACAATGGAATTGGGTCAACGGAACTTGGCCTATGTCAGTCAAACCTTTGATCTTTATCCTCATTTCACCATTTACGATAATTTGGCGTTCCCTTTAAAAACAATTGGAGCCTCTCACGAAGAAATTGATGAACGCGTTTTAGAGATGGCCGATTTCTTAGGGTTACGTGTTTGTCTTTCGCGAAAGCCAAAAGATCTTTCCGTTGGGCAACAGCAACGAGTTTCTTTGGGGCGTGCTTTGATTAAAAGGCCTTCGTTATTGCTGTTAGATGAGCCTTTTAGCAACTTAGATGTCGCATTTCGCCAAAAAATGCTCCATCTTTTGCGAGATTATCAAATTTCTTCACAAATCACCATTGTGTATGTCACACATCAAATCAAAGATGCGTTATGGGTGGGAGATCATTTTATTGTGTTAGAGCAAGGGACGCTTGCTTTTGAAGGAGATAAAAATGCCTTATTCGCCAGCCCTAATCGTAGTGTTCGTTCCTTGCTAGAAGCGGAAGAAGAACCAATATGAAGAAGAAACGAAAAGCCGCAGCCCATGATTTTGATGCTACTTTTTTGCCTAAGAATAGGCGAGAGCAGTTTGGTGATTTGGTAAAAAACCGCTTTTCTTTTTTTCTCCGTATTGGTGGCCTTTTATTGCTTGGATCCGTTTTGTTTTTGCTTGCTTATTCGGCCAAATATTTGTTGGTATTGCCCGCTGCTCAAGTGGCGTTGAAGCAAGAAGATTATCTTGCTTTTACGCATACGAATACTCTGGTCTTCGATGGAATTTATTTGATTGCTTTTTTGCCAATCGGTCTAACTCTTGGCGGCGTATGTCGTTTGATTCGCCTTCTCGCGTGGGGCAAAGGGATTTTCTTTTGGCCCGATTTTTGGAAAGGTCTCAGGCAAAACGCCAAAGCATCTTCTCTTCTTGCTTTGCTTTTTGGGTTATTTCATGGCTTAAATGATTTTCTTTTCTTGGCCATTCCCCATCCGGTATTTCGTTATGTTCCAGGAGGTCTTGGATTGTTGCTCTTGCCTCTTGGGATGGCGACGTTAGTGGTTGCTTCGCTTTATTCTTCTTCTTTTGTTGCTAGCTTAAAAGGAGGGCTTCTTGTCGTTGCCAAATCGATTGGATGGGTATTGCTTTTTTTGCTTTTCCCTTTTGCCTGGATGACCGTTAGTTTTATTCCTTATCCAGTGATCCGCTTTTTGGTGGATGTCGTCGTGATATTCGCTTTGACTCCCTTTGTTTTTGTGGGTTGGTATCTTCTTTGTCTAAACGAGTTAGATCGAACGATCAATCATCGCGATTATCCCGCTTACGAAAATATGGGATTACAAGGGGAATTCCTGAAATCGAGAAAAGAAGATTAGTCACTCGTTACAGGGTGGTTGACATCGTTATTTTGTCGATATTCTGAAGGGGTTTTGCCGGTGATTCTTTGAAAAGCGCGATAAAAAGCGCTGCGGCTAGAAAAACCGACATTAGAACCGATTTCATCAATGGTTTGATTGGTGTTCACTAACAAATCAATGCTTTTTTCAATGCGTTTTTCCGTGATGTATTCCACCAAAGGAACATGGAATTTTTTCTTAAAAAGCCGTGAGAAATAACTGGGATTATAGAAGCATTTCTTGGCCAAAGACTCCAAAGAAAGATTGCCGTTTAAATTATCGTTGATGTAATTGGCAATCAAATTCCATGCATCGTTTTCGGTTTCTTCGGGCAAAGAAATCTTACGAACGATAAGAGAAAGCAAGACGCTCATATAGGCTTCGTTGATGTCTTCATAACGCGGCAATCTTTTTTCTTGCTCTTCTAACATGGAATGCAGAATGAATTCCACTTTCTTTTGCTCTGCCCCGTCGAAAGAAACAACCCCTTCATCGTTCTCTTTTGCAATTTCTTTGCTGAAGGTTTCGGAAAGCGAAAGCAATTCGAATGCATTATGAGGATTGATGAACTTCTCCATGGTTTCGGGATATAGGCAAATGTTGTAATAAGTGCCGATGCCACCCATCGGTTTAAAGGAGTGGACGGAATTGTAATTTAAAAACAACAAGTCTCCCTTTTTGGTGTCAAAGCGTTTGCCGTTGATTGTGTGACATATGCGACCCGAATTAATATAAATGATTTCAATAAAATCATGGGTGTGGGTCGGTTCTTCGCCTTGCGTCCGCCAAAAGATAATGTGGAGATTTGGATCCTGGTCGCTGAAATCTTTATAGGAAAACTTTTTCATCTGGCACCATTGTAATGAGGTAAAGTCACTTCGGCAACAAGAGATAGGCGCGTCACCAAAGGAACGAGTAAAAAAACGCAACAATCATGTCGTGACATGAAATTGACTTCTTTTTTTACGAATTTTAAGATGATGTTAAATTAAGCAAACGGTCTTTTGCAGCGGAGGAAAACTCAATGAGACCCAAGAAGAAGACTCTTTCGATTTTGTTCAGCATATCTTTATTTGCTTTGACTTTGGCTTCGTGCCAAGAAAGCGATGTCTCTTCCTCTTCGCTCTCGAATGACGTCGTTTCTTCTTCGCAAAGCAATGTTGAACCCGATGAACCGGTGAATGAGAATCATGCCATTCCTTTGATTTCTCCCTTAGAGGGTGCTTCCTTTTCTTTGCTAGACGAAAAAGCCAAAGCCTATCTTGCCGCTTCTAGTGAGGCGGAACAAATTGCTGCTTTGAAAGAAAATGAATACAAACCGATTGCTCCACAATCCGTAACGCTAGAGTGGGGCAATAATAACAGCGCTTATTATCAACTTTACTATGGTGAGTCTCCTGATTTAAGTGATGCCAAAATCAAGCGAATTTCGGGATTGATTCATCGTTATAGTTTGACCAATTTAAAACCAGGAACAACTTATTATTGGCAAATCAAAGGGACGCGTCCTGAGGATCAGTCAAAGATTTCTTCTTTTCAAACTGCTCCCGGAACGGTGCGTTTGCTCTCCATTTCAGGCGTTTACAACGTGCGCGATATGGGCGGATGGAGCGTTGGCGATCATAAAGTCTCATATGGAAAAATCATTCGTGGCGGTGCCTTAAATAACGACACCAATGGCGCCAGAATCACCGAAGAAGGCAAAGCAACCATGAGAGACGAACTCGGGATTAAAACCGAGGTTGATTTACGCATCGGCGATTACGATGACAACCATCAAACCCAAAACGCCTGGGATTCCTCTTATCCCTATATCAAAGCAAATCTAGGGCAATATGTTCGCATCTTAGACCGAGAAAATTGGGAAATCCTTCACGCTGAAGATAAGACGAAATCCTCTGATGAATGTTCGGGAACTTCTTTTGTCTCCTTACGTTCTCTCTTCAATACTTTGGCTGACGCTTCTTCTTATCCGATTTATGTGCATTGCAATGCCGGTGCAGACCGCACCGGAACTTTTGCCTTCTTAGTGAATGGTTTGCTTGGCGTCTCTTATCAGAATCTCATTCAAGATTATGAATTGACGACTTTCTCCCGTTATGGATTGCGGGCTAGAAGCGCTATCGAAAACAACGCCTTTACTGCGAGCGGCGTGCAACAAGCAAGTGGCGGCAACTTCATCGCTTTTGGCGCCATGCACGATGCTTTCATGCGTTTTTATAGCGATGGTGGCACTTTGCAAGATGCCATCACGAATTATTTGACCAAAGAAGTGGGCATTTCTTTGTTCACCATTGAACAGGTCAAAGCCAATTTGATTGAAGGATATGTCCCTCATGTTTACGAAAGACTAACGAAACGGCAGGAAATTCTTTTGAGTGAACAACAAAAATCGATTTCTTTGCCTACCGATACTTACGATACGGTAGAAGGCATTCTTTATCGTGGCGAAAGCTTGGGAAAAGACTTAACGGCTCTTTCTTTCGCCAACAGCCCAAAATATGCTGGCGAAGGAGAAATCTTAGTCAAAGCAACGAAAAATGGCACCAAGAAAGAAATTCTTGTCCCTGTATTGCTTGTTAGCAAAGAAATTGGAACGTTCGCGGATTTGATTGCTTCTGTGAATTACCAAGGGGATAGGAACAATTACGGTTATTATCGATTGACTGCCGATGTTGGAGGCGACACAAGCAAATTCGGCACGGGATGGAAGAAAGTTCTAACAGATAATGGTGCCTATTACCAAACCGATGGCTCGCTAGGCTTCCGTGGAACCTTAGACGGCGCGGGACACACCATCACTGGTAAAACAGAATATGGTGGCTTGTTTGCTTCGATCGGCGCAGGCGCTTTGATTCAAAATGTCACGTTTATCAACATTCATGGTGACAATCCAGGCGGAAGCTGTGTCTTATTGGCGACAAGTATTGTCGATGCGACGCTTCGCAATGTTACGTTCCACTTATTAAGTGGCTCCCTTACGCAGATCGGTAACGCGCAAGGTTGGATTTCTAGTTTCCAAGTCGCGAATAATGTCTTCGATCACGTGATTTTTGACGCGAAAGACCATGTTGTGGCGAATCTATTTGGCGGCTATTCTGGTTGGACTGGCTTAGCGAACAATCGCTTTGTCGCTTGCGAACTTTACGCCAATGAGATTCAGGCGCTGGGCTATCGTTATGCGGATTCTCGTCTGATTGCCCCGATTGGTCAAACGGGATTGGTTTATCGCGGGACGGAAGTTTGCTTGGTTCGCAATGAAATTCAGATTGGCAACGAAGAGGCAAGCCTTGTTTTAGGGGAGGCATATGCCCCTTATACCATTCAAAAATTGGTGGTGATGGGCCAAGAAGAAAGGGAGATTTTAGACTACGATTACGATGAAGGTCTCCTTTCTTTCCCTATCGCTTCTCATTTCACCAATGCGGATAGTGGCGAGCAAAAACTCATCGCATCTTTTGCCTTGAATGACGGCAGTGCGTTCGAGTTAGAAATCCCGCTCACCGTTTTAAGCTCTTATCGTAAAGTGAAATTGCCAGTCCTTGATGCAAACATCTTTGATGTGACTGCTTCTTCCTTTTCTTTGTCGCTAGGTGCTTATCAAGATGCTGTCGTAGAATCCATTCGATTAGGAGAATATGATTTTGGCAAAGACGCCTCCCATTTAACGATGCCAGACGGATTCTTGAATGATAAGGCCAATCACGGGGAACAAGAAATTCACGTTTTTTGCGTCAAAGACTTACAAGAATATGAACTGATTGTTCCTGTCACTTTTGTGACAATGCACATTGCTGATATCGATACCTTCGTTAAGGAATTAGGGACTTATTGGACTAAGAGCATCGTTGAAGGCTATTATGTCTTGGATCAAGACATTGGATCGGCAACGACGAAATTCCAAGGTCATTCCGACAGTATCGATATTTGGGATGGCTGGCAAAGCAAAGGCTTTCATGCGACGCTTGACGGCCGCGGCCATAAGGTTGAAGGAATTACCGCCTCTCCTGATAGCGGATATAGCGGATCCTTGTTTGGCGCGATTGGCCCAAGAGCGAAATTCAAGAATATCACATTCGTAGATCATGGTTACGATGGCGCAAGCAATGCGTCCTTGTTGGCTGGCAAAATTTGTAATGCCTCCTTTGAAAACGTCACCTTCTCTTTGAAGGGACATGGCTCCTCTGCTTTAGGAGCCGGCATCGGTTGGCTAAGCTATATCGACTGTGGCTTATCCTCCTTCCGCAATTGCGCGTTCGACATGAGTGGAATGGAGGTTGGAAATCTCTTTGGCAACAATTGCGGAGCTGCCTTTACATCCACCTTTGAGGATTGCACTTTAAAAGCCCGCTCCGTCACGGTTCTCTCCCGTAATGGCGATGGTGCACAATTTCAATTTTCAGTTCAAGGAGTAGCCGGTTTAACCGTCACTCTTGGCGCATAAATGAAAAAACGAGGTATAACAAATGAAAAACGCTAAACGATGTCTCTTACTTCTCACTTCTTCGGTGCTGCTTAGTTCGTGTATAGGTTCGAACGTCATTACTCCCGATGACAACGGAAAAACAACCACTATCAATTTTTGCCATTTTCAAGGGACGGCTGGTATTGATTGGCTAAAAGAGGCGGCAGCCCGCTTCTCTGAAGCCAACAAAGAGGTGTCTTTTGAAGAAGGAAAAACCGGGGTTAAAGTAAATGTCTCTCAAACCAAGCAAAGTCCTTACGACAATTTGACCACGGATGGGAACGATATTTACCTTTTTGAAACAGACCCGGATATTTATAAACTATCCACGCAGAATCTCCTTTTGGATCTGACGGACGTAGTGACTCCCTTACTTCCCAAAATCGATCGAGATGCTCAAAAACGGATGAAGGGAGGCGATGGAAAATATTACGCCTTGCCACATTATAACTGGTATACCGGTGTGACTTATGACGTAGACCTATTTGACCAAAAAGGATTCTATTTTGCGGATCCCTCGGAAAGCGAAGACAAAGTCATTCCTTATTCGAGCAAATTTGGAACGGCGCGTTTTGTAGCCGGATCGGACGCCAAAAAATCGGTAGGCCCAAATGGCGTTGCCGGTGATTATGACGACGGGCTTCCTTCTTCCATGCAAGAGCTTTGCATCCTTTGCGATTACATTAAAGCGTCGGGGAAAAGCCCTTTCTTAATGGCAGGAAAATCCTCGGTTTATTCTTTCTATTTGACAACGGCTTTGTGGGCTTCCTTATCCGGAGGCGATGCCATGCGCGACACGTTCTGCAATTGGACGGATGCCGAAGTGGATATAGTGACTGGATATTCATCCTCCGAAGAACTCTTTTGTGAGGGTTCAGGCATCAAAGCTCCTACGACTAAAAAAGAAGTCTTAACGAGCGACAATGGCTATGAGATTTATAGCACCAAAGCGCGTTATTACGCTTTGTCTTTCTTAGAACTTGCCTTCCGTGAAGGCTGGTTTAATGAGAAAGCATTAAAAAACGCG
>CADAUN010000030.1 GCA_902791085.1 uncultured Erysipelotrichaceae bacterium
ATTTCGAATTCGTAATAGGTCTCGTTGTCGTTTCCAATGCCTTTATAAACGGTGCTGTTAATGGTATCGACAGGGTCAAGTCCTTTTTGAATCGACTCTTGTTTTTGCGTGAGCGAATAGTAACGCAGCCCTTCTCGGTATGGATGGAATGTTTCTTCCCATTGATGGGCTACTTTGACGCCGTCAATGTTGTAATAGGATGAAGAATATGTAAAACGATATTCAATGGGTTGATGTGAGGCATCAGATTCTGTTTCTTTCTTTTGCGATTCTTGCATCTTGGCATAGGCCACTTCGCGGTCCAATTTTCCTTGGCTCATGCCGCGGATAGAGAAAGATTGGCTTAAATTGGTTCCTTTGACAGAGAAAGTGACCGTTAAATCGGCAACTTCTTGGGTGATGGTAAGGCCATTGGTTTGGGCATCAAAGGTAGCGTAGTTAGAACTAGAGAAAGAAGCCAGAATTTCACCATTTTGCTCCGCTGGAGTAAACGTAAAGCTCAAAGGATAATTTTTTCCTACAACCAATTTTTTAAACGTTTTGTTATTGATGGTAACGGTTTCAACATCCTCTGGCCAAATGACATTAAACGCGGTGATCGGCAAAGAAGTCACCGTTAAAGTAAAGGAATCTTGAACTGAAGGGTTCTCATCACTACTTGCAATGATCGTTGTCGTTCCTGCGGATAATGCCATGATATTGCCATCTAAATCAATAGAAGCAACGCTCGGATTGCTAGAAGCAAAATTCACGAGATAATTCGTCGCGTTTTCGGGAGATATTTTGACGTTAAGGCGATAACTTTCTCCCACAGGCAAAGAAGTGATTTTGTTTTGAATTGAAAGCGAAGAGACTGCAACGTCTCCTTTTTGAGAAGTGGTCACATTTTTGCTATCCGAAACAAAGGAAGACGAGGCGGCAGGATTTTCGCATGACGTCAGCAAGAAAGCACTGGAGCAAAGTAAGCAAAGCAAAGGTTGTTTTTTCATCGGTTTATCTCCTCATTTTAAATTTTCTAGGTAGTGATCAATGAATGGCAAAGAGACCTTGCCAAAATTGAAATAATCAAACGCCACATAACTGGATTGTGAAGTGCCGTTAGAAGAAGAGACCACAAAAACCACTAAGCGTACCATATCGCGTGTGATCAATTTAAGGCCCGCTCCAACGACATAAAACCCGTATTCTTCTTGCGTAGAAATGCCAGTCAACGATTCTACCAACGACAAAACATTAGGATTGGTAGTATAAAAATCGACAATGGAAGCAACGTTCCCTTTCATCGGTTCGTCAAATGCCTTTAAAACGTCTTCAAGTTCCAAGAATCCAGGCGTGACTGCGTACTCATATAACGAGTTACCATTTAAAGAGTTGTAACGTTCCCCTAACACCAAAGTATCGTTTTTACGTTCAAACGCATAAAAGCCATCTTTAACTTCGGTTTTCCCTTGGATTTGAATCGTTCCCTCGTCGACATAATGGTTTTCCCCGTTTTCTAAAGCGGCGCTGTAGTCTTGAAAAATAGCATTTGGCAAATAATATAAGGTATAGTCCGTGCTTCCATCTCCGTCTCTATCTTGCTCAGTTTGAAAGTTTCTTTGTTGGAACAACGATTGAATCGTGGCTAAATCGGATGTTGCAAAATCTTTTGCTTTGCCGCCTTTTTGCAAGAATGCACTGGCTTCCGGGATGGTTGTTTTGCCAATGTCATAAATGCGGTAATCAATTTTGCCCAAAATGATTCCTTTTGTTGTGAAAGTAACGCTGGCCAGCAATTCGTCTTTCGAGACAACGCTCATTTCTAATACGGTTGGTATAAAAGTGGATAGTTCGTCTGAACTGATCAAATCGGATAACAAGGCGTAGGTTCTTATCGCGTCAGAAGATTCAATGGAATAGAGATTTGGCCACTTGGCGTTATAAGATTCGGAAGGTAAATCGGACAAGGATAAGGAGGTGGCCAAAGGAAGCGTTGACGAATCTTGGTAACGGGTCACATGATTCGTCACATAAGCGGGATAGACTTGTTTGTCGCGAATCCGGTAACGGAACACGCCATCTGACGAATTCATGAGCCCAAAGGGATCGTCAATATTAGGTGAGTCGAAATAGCAAGCCTCTTTGGTATAACGTTTCGTGGCCTGATAATTTAAATTTGTAATATGCGAAGTGATGCCGACAGTATAGTTTTCTTCGTTTTTTAAAGTAGCATAGACTTCTGATAAAGCAGGAAGAGGTTCTTCCGTAGAAAAAAGCGAAGAAGATGGGCTTAGATGGCTTTCTTGGCAAGACGTAAGAAAAGAAAGCGCCCCGCATAATATTCCTAGACGTGCATGAATTCGCATGACAAAACCTCCAATTTAAGTATCATAATGCAGGAAAGGTCTTCGCTCTACTAAAAGTCGCAATAGATGCAAGAATTCTTTTACAATAATAGGAGCAAAAGAGGTGACGTATGAAAACAGAATGGATTCGTGATTATGTTCGTTTGTTGGTTCAAGAAGGACTGGCGATTAAGCCCGGACAAGAAGTGGTGATTGCGGCCAATGTCGACATTGAGGATGTCGTGACGATGGCAGTCGAAGAATGTTATCGAGCCAGGGCAAAATATGTTTATGTGGATTGGCGCTCAGAGGCGGTTTCACGTACCACCTTGCAATGGGGAGAAGAGGAAGTTCTTTCGAAAGTGAGTCCCATGGCATACGCTTTAGCCAAATGGAAAGCGGATAACTTACCTTCTTTGCTTTGGCTAGATTCTGATGACCCTGACAGCGCAAAAGGAACGGATCCCTTAAAAGCAGCACGCATTGCCCAAAAGCATTTTCAACAAATCGGCGCGTTTAAAAAAGCGACCAATAACAAAATCACTTGGTGCATTGGCGGCGTTCCTTCTTTGAAATGGGCGCATAAAGTATTTCCTGATTTGTCTCCTGCCGATGCGGTGGAAGCCTTGTGGAAGGCGATTTTAAAGACATCGCGCGCAGAAGAAGGGAAAGGCATTGAAAACTGGAAAAAACACGATGAAGAATTGAAAAAACGTTGTGAATTCCTCAATGGATTGCGACTTCGTTCTTTGCATTATCGTTCCCAAAACGGAACCGATCTATCCATCGGTTTAATTCCGGGTGTTCGCTTTTTGGGTTTAGGAGAAAAAACAATCGACGGGCGTTATTTTGAACCGAACATTCCTTCCGAAGAAGTATTTACCTCTCCGAAACGTGGCGAAGCAGAAGGTATTGTGTATGCGGCAAAGCCACTCGTTTATAAAGGCACGATGATTCGCGATTTTTGGATTCGCTTTCATGAAGGCAAAGCTGTTGAGGTGCACGCGAAAGAAGGAGAAGACGCCTTACGTTCGATTCTCACATTAGACGAAGGATCGGCCTATTTAGGGGAATGTGCCTTAGTGCCGTTTGATTCTCCTATTAATAACACGGGTCTTCTTTTCTACAATACGTTGTACGACGAAAATGCTGCCTGTCATTTGGCTTTAGGCATGGGTTTTACAGAGCTTTATCCCAATTTTGAGCAATATAGCGATGAACAAATTCACGCCTTCGGAATCAATGATTCGTTAAGCCATGTAGATTTTATGATTGGTTCTTCGGATCTCTCCATTGTCGGAACCACAGAAGACGGAAATGAAGTGGAAATCTTTCACCAAGGAAATTGGGCGTTCTAGCCATAACTAAAAATAATGATTGAAAATTGCTAGACGTTTGTTAAGTTAATCCTGTTTTACATGTTTTAAAGGGGGTTAACTATGAAAAACATTAAGAATAAAGCCTGGATGTCTTTGTTATTAGCAACAGCATTATTAGCTGCTTGCCAAGATCAAACCGTTTCGTCAGGGGGAGGGCTCTTCTAAGGCTTCCTTAACTTCCAGCGAACCAGTCGTGGCGACTTCTTCGTCCGAAAGTTCCGAATCTTCCGTTTCTTCTACGAGTTCTGAGTCATCTCTTTCTTCATCATCGTCTTCCTCTTCTGAAGAGTCTTCTGAGTCTTCTAGCAGTTCTTCTAGCGTCGAGGCAGTCGCGTCAAAATGGAGCGAAGTTGGTGGCGACGCCTTCAAAGCTTTGACGGAATTCTTCCAAGCGTATGATTCCTCCGCTACAGCGGATAGTTCGCTTCCTTTCTTCCAAACGGGCGGCAAAAACGTGGAATGGATCTTAGATTCCACCACAAATCCTGGCCGTGGCCAATCGGTCGGATTGGTTGCCAAGACTGGAGATGATGCCAACGCGAATAAACTTCTTGTTGGAGCCTATTCTTCCACTTTGGCTTCTAGCGGCTTTACCAAAATGACTGAGAGCGATATTGATGATAACTATAACGATAATTTGTACATCTATTTTGGTGCAAAAAGTTCCATTAATGCCTATAAATTCGCGAATTATGACGAGACGGGCATGACGATTGAAGTTTTGCCTTTATCTGACATTGATGTCGACAATGGATATAACGACTACGCTACTTATCCGCAAGATGCCGACAGAAACGAAATTAAATCCGGTGGCATTCTCATTTATATCCAAGGCTTAGGAGCGTAATCCACGATGCGTCGCTTACCTCTTTTCTTGGTATCGACCATCTTCGTTCTTGCAGCTTGTCAAAGTCCTATTTCTTCTTTAGAGAGTCACACGTCCTCGTCATCGACGGGGACGTCTTCTCTTCTCCCTTCGTCTTCGGAAGCGGAAAAAGAACTAGAACTGACTGCAACGAATGTGGCGGACATGATTAACCACGCCGTTACGAGTCGGAATTATTCCGTTTATCAAAAGCAATTTGGCCATGCCCCTTCCTATACCTATATCAATGATCGATATTATTATGCTTCTGACGCTCAATCCGGTTATGTCGCGTTAGAAAGTTTTGATTCTTCTTATACGCATTCGGATGAATTGATTTATTCGGTTACCTATCAAAACGAATCGGTAGTCCTAGGCTCTCCTTTACGGGAAGGCAATCTTTTCGTTTTGGGTGATCCTTATACGACGCTAGATTCGTTTAATCCGTTGCTCGCCTTGGCCAATTCGCCTGTTTCTGCTTCTGCTTTTTCGTTTGATGAAGCAACCAAATCTGTCGTTACAACGGATACAGCTTTGATTACGGCTTTTGCCACGCTTTCGGGTTACGCTTCGGAGGCAGCAAAAGGAACCTACTATCGGATACGTTTTACTGAAATTTCAGAAAAACACTTGCATTTTGTCCTTCAAACCTTTGATAGCTCTTATCAAGTGGTCGATGCGACAAACACGGAAAGTGTTTTGCAAAATATTGGAAATTCGCGTTTTGTTCCTCTTGAAAATTATTTGAAGGATCATTATCGTCTTCCTTCTCTTTCTTTGTCCGAAGACGCCATTTCTCCCTTGGTATTTCAATCTGATGAAGATGTGATTTCGTTAGATAATCATAGCGAGATGTGGCTAAATGGTGGAAAAGAAGAAGGGGGAATGTTAGCCGCTGAACGTGTGAATCGGAGCCGTGCTCGTTATGAATTAACAACGGTGGATCTCACCAATAACACCACCCGTGTCTCTTTGGCGGAAAATCACACTGATCGCTCTCCTACTTATATTGGGTTGAATGCCAAAAACGAGGTCATAGAAGAAGATTTCACCGCTTATGAATCATGGCAAAGTCGTTTTCCTTCGATTGAAGATATTCTCGTTCCTGAAAGAAAGGCGTTCCGCCAAATTGCAGATAACCAATATCGATATTATGGATGGAATCAATCCTCTTTCTTTTCTTCATTATCCCAATTAAACGGTCGGAACTCTATCCAAAACGTAGATGTGTTTACAAAAGAGGGAAAAGTCAACCAGATTGTCTTCACTTATCCTACGATGCAAGACAAAGATAGCTCTGGAAAGATTTTCACTTACAACGTGACGATATATGTTGATGTTGTGGCAGATCGGCCTATTACTGAAGTAAAACCATATGCTACTCGTCCATATCACGACGTTCTTGCCAAAGCATTCGCCCGTTTTGATGGTTCTTCCCCTTTTCAAGTCACCGCGCAAGACAATCGAACCGCGGCAGAACAATATGTCACTTATTATGACGGTGACCATTTGCTTTACCGACGTGCGTATTATACTGGCGCTGGCGATACCTCTTATGTCCGCGGTTACACCAAAACTGGGGACAATGCTTATCGGCGGTTTTTGATTGACCGTGACGGGAATCTTAAGGCCAACGGCGACGAAAAGAACGCTTCTCTTCATTCGCTCTTAAACTTCTCTTTGTCTCCCGATTTGTTCCGTAAAATGAGTGACGGAGCTTATGAATTTGACTCTTATGTTTTGCCTTCTGCGCGCGAGAACATGATTCTTGGGAGTGAACAAGCTTTTTTCCTTCCTTCCACTTTCCGTTTGGAAGTCGACGAAGAAAATGGCTATGTGACCAAAGCGACCTATTCCTATTCAGACGGTCTCTTCCGTCATGGATCAGAAACGCTGACATTCTCTTATGGTGATGATATGAAATTGTCTACTGTGACATCCTTAGATATTGATCATTTGCCAGAATGGAAAGAGCCCACTTCCTGGGACGAAGAAGGGCAAACGTTTACGAATTATTTAACGCGTTATTTCGGGGATGAAGCAAGTCAAGTTCCCTATGTTTATGATCCTGACATTTATGGATTATGGAACGCATCAGATTCAACTTTGGAATTGGAGTTCTATTCCAATACAGAGACGGCGAATGCCGCTTCCTTCTATGCAGCATACGAAGCTGCATTAAAAGCCGCTTCTTTTGAAGAAACGACGTTAAAAGGAATGCCTGGCGCAACGGTGTACGTGAAAGGAAAAATTTCCCTACGCTTAGCGAAGGTATTAGGCGGCGGTATCTATTTCTGGGTTACAGGAACACAAAAATAGAATTAAAAATCCGATGGTTGCTTGAATGTAATCGCATTCAGGAAATCATTGGATTTTTTCTTTTAAAATTCGTATAAAATATAAAAGATGAACATGCTAACGAGCTTGAATGGCAAGTTTATAAGGGAGTCCCTTCCCTCTTTTTCGTGCCTTCTTGTTCATTAGATGGGATTCACTGGGAAAAACCAGAAAGGAAATGCTTCTATGAAGAAAAACATCAAACTTCTCATCGCAAGTGGTGCGCTTTTAGCTTCCACTTTGGCCTCCTGCGGCGGTGGCACTGGCAACGCAATCGACGCAACCGTACCGGATCTTCCAGCCAACGCGTATGTTTATCGTGGCGAACAATCCAAGACAAAGGTTATGTTCTATAGCGCTGTCATCTACACGCTTCGTGACGAGGCTCGTGCCTATATCGGAAAGGGCAAATTCGGCATTAAGCCCGGCGACAGCGAAGATACGATGTTAAAAAAGCTTCATGACGCCAATGCGATTTGGGGCCATATGTCTACCACCTCTTCAGCAGGTTTCGTCTATCCGACTTATTATCTCTATCAACATGGCTATACGCTTGGCTTCAAGACGCGCAGCGAATATAACGCTCTTTCGGAAGAAGACAAAGCCAAAGCAATGATTGGTGTGGAGCAAGGCACCTATCCGGATGGCGTTGATGGTTTAATGACCGGCACCTTCGATGTCACTTGCGGCTTTATGGATACCCGTTATGGCAGTGCTTTTGTCCAAGACGGCGGGAAATACCATAACAATGAAAAACTTTTCACCAATACCTATACCATCGCGGTGACCGATCCTATCATGAACGACACCATTTCGATCCGCGCTTCATTAAGCGAGGCCAAACGTGAAGCCATCAAGACTGCTTTCAAAGCAGCAGTTGAAGACGGCGATATCAAAACAGAAGGCACCGGCGCCTATCTTTTGTATCAAATTTATAGCCATACTGGCTATGTAGATGCCAAGGATTCTGACTATGATTCCGCGAAAAACATGTACGTTTGGTCTGAAAAACAAAAAGGCAATACAGTCACCATTCCAACCGACGTCACATGGGATGCTAAAGACACGACAGATGAGAATAATGTCATCAACATCCAATTAGTTCCTTCAAACGACGCTCAAACTTTGGAAAATCGTGCTAAAGCCTTAGCTCCTATTTTAAAGCGCTTCACAAATGACAAATATACCTTCAATATCACACCTGGCACTTCTCAAGGCGGCTATGAAACTCCGACTCAAGCGTTGGTGGCAGGCCAAACGGATGCTGTCTTCCTTCCTGCGGCTTCTTATGCTTCTGCTTTTGTTGCCCATCCCGGAAAGGTAGAGGTTTTGCTTTCTGCTGCTCGTGCTGGCTACAAAGTGCAAGCGGACGACTTTGCTGGCAATGGTTCTAGCGAAATGTTCGATGAAGCCCACAAAATCCTTCAACGCAAAGCCATGAATGGCGAAGTGGATGCCAGCGGCAAAGATCTTTATTAATCCTCCTCTCTTCTAAATCACTCAATATCGTGTTCCTCACGGTTGCCGGAGATACCCTATGATCGAAATTAAAAATGTTACCAAAGTTTATCCCAATGGTTTTACTGCCTTAAAGAATGTCAATTTGACGATTCAAGATGGCGAATTCGTTTCGATTATCGGGCTCTCCGGCGCCGGGAAGAGCACTTTGATTCGTTGCATCAACCGGATGCACGAAATCACTGAGGGGCAAATCTTAATCCCTAATCCGGTGATTTATGAGATGACGCCAGAAGAACGAAAAAAATATGACGCCGTTCAAGCGGATCCTTCTTTAGCAGAAAAAGATCCTTCGCTCAAACGTCTTCTCAACATTCCTCCCAAAGTCGACATCTCCAAATTGAAAGGCAAGAAACTTCGCCAGGCCCGCAAAAACATCGGCATGATTTTCCAGTCTTTCAATTTGGTGAAACGTTCCACGGTCTATAAAAATGTCTTGGCAGGCCGTGTTGGTTATCACAATACCTTAGAAACGATGTTCGGCATTTATACCAAAGACGAAAAAATGTTGGCGTTACGCAACATGGAAAAACTTGGCATTTTGGACAAAGCATATGTCCGTGCCGATCAACTTTCTGGCGGCCAGCAACAGCGCGTTGCTTTAGCGCGCGCCTTAACGCAAGAATCTCACCTCATCTTGGCGGACGAGCCCGTTGCTTCTTTGGATCCGGTGACGACCATCAGCGTTATGGACGATTTCACTCGTATCAATAAAACCGGCATTACGATTTTGGCCAACATGCATCACGTTGATTTGGCAAAACGTTATTCTACCCGTATCATCGGCATTCGTGCAGGAGAAGTGGTCTATGATGGTCCTTCTTCTGCGGTCACAGATGAAGTCACCATGAAGATTTATGGCCGGGCATTGAATAAAAACGAGAATCTCGGAATTGAAGAAGGTGAGGCTAGCAAATGAGTGCTTCTGACGTAACTCAAAAACCTTCCTTACGAGAACGGCTACGTTATCAAACCGTCACCATCGACCTTTCGCCGAATCATGACGGTTCGATGATGCGTTCCATTCAAAAACCGCGGCATTTAGGCCGTTATTTGGCTGCCGCTATCGCCATCTTGATTTTGGTGCTTTGTTTTTGTTCCATCAACTATTCCACCTTCCAAGGCTTTAAATGGGATCAATTAGGCGCCATTTTTAGCGATATGTTTAACCCGCTTCCTAATTCTTTAAAGACATGGGATGCTTATTGGTCCTATATGTGGGGTGAGGCTATACAAGCCATTTGGCTCACGAACGAAATGTGCTTCATCGGCGTGATTTTGGGTGCCGTTCTTTCGATCCCGATTTATTATTTGTGCGCGAGCAATATCAACCATAATCGGGTTTTGCGTGGTGTTTTTCGTGTGATTAACGATATTCTTCGTACCATTCCTCAGATGGTAATGGCTTTGATTCTTCGCTTGTTCTTTGGCCCTACCTTGGTAACAGGCATTGCTTCTATCATCGTTTTCACATCGGGCATTATGTATCAATTGATGTACGAATATATTGAAACTTTAGAATTATCGCCTTTTGAAGCCATTCGAAGCAATGGCGGTGATACGATTCAATGCATTCGTTTAAGCGTTCATCCCGAAGTGCAGCCGATGTTCTTTGCGAATTTGCTTTATACTTTCGAAATCAACATTCGCGCTTCTGTGATTTTGGGTTACGTTGGCGCCGGTGGTTACGGATTCTTGCTGAAGACAAACTTTGGCTCTGGTTATTATGACAAAATCGGCGCCATGATGATTCCGCTTTTTGTGGAAGTCATCTTTTTGCAGATTATTTCTAACGCCATGGGGAGGAAATCCAAATGAAACTTACCTTTGGCATTAGTACCCTTTGCTTATTGGTTGCCGCCATTGCAATGGCAATTTATGAATATTTGCGTTATCGACAAGCCAAGCATTATCCCAATGCGGAAAACGCTTATCATAATCGCCCCTTAAATTGGCTGACTGACTTATTCTTTTTCTTAGCGCTCATCTCTTCTTTCGTTTATCTTCATTTCGATTTAAACATGAATGATGAATTTAGCGTTAGCGGGAATCCCAAACAAGGCTTTTATAACCTTGGATTGCTGTTTCAGCCAGATTGGGAGTTCTTCTTTGGCTATGGCAGCTATGCATTCGACGAAAGCGTGGTTTGGTTTATTATCAAAACCTTTGGCATTTC
Source organism: uncultured Erysipelotrichaceae bacterium (assembly GCA_902791085.1). Taxonomy (GTDB): domain Bacteria; phylum Bacillota_I; class Bacilli_A; order RFN20; family CAG-826; genus UBA4951. The sequence continues at coordinate 10,600 of CADAUN010000030.1, forward strand.
TTATATTGGCACTTTGCTTGCTTCTTTATTGGCGATTCCCTTCGGTTTATTGGCTTCGCATAAGCTTTTTGGCAACATTGCTTGGCCGTTTGAAATCATTTTGATTGCCATTCGTACCGTTCCTGAGCTCATCTTTGCTTTGATTTTGATTCGTTTTACCGGTTTCAGCTATATTTCGGGCATTTT
>CADAUN010000031.1 GCA_902791085.1 uncultured Erysipelotrichaceae bacterium
ACCACTTGCCGTTGGTTATCCTCCTTTGAAGGCGAGAACGGCGTGGCCATGATTCGTCCCAATTATTGTGAACGATGGTATCGCAGTTATTTCTTGCAACTCAGTTTGCCTAAAAGTGCGGAAGAAGTGGAATCTTATCACTGGGACAATTTAGTGGTTCGCGCCTATCTTTCAGTTGGAAATGAACAAAGCGTCACCGTTGCAAACGGGACCAATAGCTTTGGTACCTATCCGACCAATCAATGGGTGGATATCACCATCAGTCGTAGAGACTATCTGGCTCCTAGCAATGGCAATATGCTGTCCTTGACAGGAAGCGAAAGCATGGATGAACGTTATGCCGCTTTTGCCAAAGGCGTGACAGGAGCCACTCCAAATTTATTCCTTTCGGTCAATGCAGCTTCTGCTGATTCTGAAGTGACGATTTATTTAGATCGCATCACTTGGGGAACGCTTGGCCCAGATACGGTTGCCCCTTCTGTGACCTTGCAAGGCGCTTCGTGGCGCATGGCTTCTCATTCGTCAATGAAACTTCCTACCATCACCGTGGAAGATGATCGTGACCCGGTTCAAGGTTATGACAGCATTCATTTCTATCGTCAAACCGATTCAGGAAGAGAAGAAATCGCCATCAAAAACGGCAGCGTTGCGATTGGCGATGCTGGCACCTATGTTTTAGTGGTCCACGTTTCTGACTTCTCGGGCAATCAAGCCGACCGCGAATTCATTTTCACGGCGCTAGACAATTATGATCCGCATGTGATTGCCACCTATGACAACGAATCTCAAATCGGCGGGGTGAACGGCACTACCTCTTGGTTAGATCAGTTTGAAGGCGCCTCTGGTGTCATGAAGACTGTGGTCGACAATGCCGTTGAATATGGAGCAGGTTTCTTAAATCTTCGCTTCTCCGAAGACGTGATCAATACGGCCATTCAAAATCGTTTTGACTATCTGCGGTTCCGTCTTTACGTGAGTGCCGAAACGTCCTCTTCCAGCATCGATCTCTATAGCTGGAACCGGTCACTTGGAAACGTGCCTTTAAATACTTGGGTGAATTTCGATGTCACCATCAAAGATTTGTCGAATGGTTCCTTCTTGTCTTACGGTAATCAACTGACGAGACAAGCCACCTATACCCGCTTCCTGAATGAATACGTTTATAACGGCAATGTCTTTTGGTATACCAACGACAATGATTTGAAGAACAATCGCCGCCCTGTGACTTTCTATTTCGACTCTTTGGAATGGGGCGTCACTTACGAAAAAGACTTCATCGTATCGATCCCTGGTTTGTCTTCCACCATTGACAGCTCGAAGGAAGGTGGCAATCGTTTTGCCGTTCCGACTACCGCGATGGTGTCTGACGGCATTACCAGCAGTGAGCAATCATTGACATCCTTTGTTTTGTATCGACAAGGAACAGATGAGGTTGTCTCTCCCACTGGGAGCGAATATGTGTTGGAAGACGGCACCTATACGGCCGTGGCAAAAATAACGGGCCTAGATGACTTCGTTCTCGACTTTGTCGTCGAAGATTTGTCAAATACGGTCTATGCCTTTTCAGAGCAGGAATATTACACCGAAGCACCTACAGGCGTCCCTTATCCTGCCAAAGGTCAACCGCTTCAATTTGATTATCATAACGGTGGTTCGACTTGGATGGCTTCATTCAAAGGGGCCGATGGCAAAACCGAGTATGGTGTCCAAAAAGCCAATACCAAACAGCAATCGTTACGATTTGACGTTGGCAACAAACCCTTTGCTTTTGATGCCATCGTCATTCGTGCCTATTTCGAATGCAGTGCAACCAGTTTGCGTTTAAGCAGTTTTAATTCGCATGCGGCATTAGGAGTTGCGACCAATTCATGGGTCGATGTGAAAATCGCTCGTAGTGCCATTCAAACTGCTGGCAGCGCGATGTATCAAAACGGCGCGAACAAAGACGGCATTACCGACGATACTGTCTTCTATAGCGACATCTTTGGCATCGTTGGTTACAACAACCAAAACGCCTTTAATTTCAACTTCTATGATCAAACGGATGCCCTTTGCGACGTCACCGTTTATCTCTCCCGTATTTCTTACGTGCCTGCAGCTTAATTTGATAATTTCCGTCCATGTGACGGCTTTGAATACCGAGGAGCTCCGCCTATGAATGAAAGCTAAAAAGGATACTCAATTTCCCTCATCCATTTTTGAATTTCCATCGTTTTAAAGGAGAAATGATAAGATGAAAAAACAACCATTATTAATCTGGGTTGGTGCCTTAGGATTATTGTCAGCCGCTTTAGCGGGTTGCACCCCATCGACACCTGCCTCCTCTTCCAAGAGCACAACCACATCCAGCGCGACTTCGTCTTCCAGCAGCCAATCCTCTTCCTCTAGTTCTTCAACCTCTTCCTCGTCTTCCTCAATCTCTGACTCTTCTTCGAGCAGCATTGAGGTCGTGGAATTTGATATTTCTTTCGATTTGAATGGACATGGTGGAGACGTTGCTCCTGCAGCGCAAAAAACGGAAGAAGGAAAGATTGTCGCCCCAGAAAATCCGACAGACGACGATTATAACTTCTTAGGTTGGACCTTACCTGATTCGGAAGACGTCCTTGACCTTTCTACTTATGTCTTTACTGCCTCCGTCACTTTAAAAGCCAAGTGGGAGAAACGGGCATTGAATGTGTCGTTAAAAGCCAATTACGCCATCGGTGACACCATCACCTTATATAATGACCGCGTGGCCAGTGCAGCCATTTATAAGCAGGGCACTGATACTGCTTTAGCAGCAGAAAACGGCGTGGTGACATTGAATGAAGAAGGCGTTTTTGACTATCGTATCACTCGCACCAATGGCGAGATTGAAACGTATTCCTTCAGCGTAGAAGAAACAACGCGTTTGGTGCATACTTTCGCCACTGCCGAAGAAGATGCCAATTCCTTTGACTTCCATATTACTTATGGAGAAAATGGAGGAACAACCTGGCTTCATGACTTTAATGGAGAATACGGGGTACGGACATCTGTCAAGCAATTCTCTGACTTCCAATTTGAAGTCGGAAACACTCCTTTTGCCTTTGATACCATCATTGCGCGCGTCTATTTCGAGACCTCTGAAGTGACGCAAGTAAAAATTGGTAGTTTTTGGTCCGTGATTGCCGATAGTCTTCCCACCAACCAATGGGTCGATTTGGCGATCAATCGTAAAGCCATCCAGACCGGCGGCAGCGGGATGTACAAGCTATACGGTGCGAACCAAGCCGGCATCACCGACGACTCCGTTTTCTACAATGACGTCTTTGGTGGCATTGGTTATAACAATCAGCAGGCTTTCCGCTTCAATATTTTAAACACTGAAACAGGTGCTGAGCTTTCCGCTAAAGTTTATCTTTCGTCGGTTCGCTATATGCCCGCCGACGAGACCCCTAACCTCGTCCACGGGTTTACCACCGCGGAAGAAGATGCCAATTCCTTTGATTTCCATCTCTCCTATGGGGACGGCGGGACCGACTGGCTCGAGAGCTACAAGGGCGAATACGGCGTCCGCAAGACCAAGAAGGGCTACAACGAGATGCAGTTCAGCCTCGGGAGTGAGGAGTTCCACTTCGACTCCGTCAAGATCCGCGCCTACTTCGAGATCGACGGCGTGGCGTCGCTGAACCTGGTGTCGCATTATTCCCATTTCGCGGACGGAATCGCCACCAACCAATGGGTCGACGTGACCATCGCCCGCACCGCCGTCCAGACCTCCGGCAGCGCGATGTACGCCGAATTCGGGGCGAACCAAGCCGGCCTCACCGACGACTCCGTCTTCTACAGCGACGTCTTCGGGACGATCGGCAACGCCAACCAGCAGGCCTTCCGCGCGGTCATCTACGACACCGCCAGCAACAACATCGTCACCCCGATCGTCTACCTGGACAACGTCTCCTACGTGCCTGCAGCGGCCTAATCTTCCGATTCGGAATTTCTTCTCTTGGCAGGGGTCTTATGGCTCCTGCCAAGAATTAAGGTATCTTATGAAATTATCTCTACAATGTGATTCGCGTTTTCTTCCTGGGATAAAAGAATTAGAAAAATGGTTTTCGTTTTCTCTCGCGGAAGACGGATATCGTGTGATTGCTAAACAAAGCAATGAAGTAGGGATTACAGTGATTTCGAATTCCCAACAAACTGAGATTCGATATGAAAAACCAGCGGAATTCTTCCGCGCGTTCTCTTTGGCATTACAGATTGCTAAGACCAATCGCACGCTTCATGTCGAATCTCTTTTTGAACGCATGGGGACCATGCAAGATTGCTCGGACGGGGTGATGTCAGTTGAAGGCATCAAAGAAGTCATTCGTCTTAGCGCTGTGCTTGGCTATTCCTATCTCGGCCTTTATTGTGAGACTACTTATCCGGTTTCTGGCGAACCTTATTTTGGATACCAAAGTGGGCGTTATACACGTGAAGAACTGCAAGAGATCGTCGCCTATGGGGCGTTATTTCATGTAGAAATTGTGCCTTATATCCAAACTTTGGGACATATGGGTCAATTGTTGAAATGGGGCGCATATGCTCCCTTGTGGGACATTGATAATGTGATTTTGGCAGGAGTGGAAGACACTTATCGTTTGCTTGACAAAATGCTCGCATCGTTACATGAAATTTTTCCTACCACGCATATTAACTTAGGAATGGATGAGGCATATTTCCTAGGTCTAGGCCGTTATCGCTGGTTTGTGAAAGAAGGAGAAAGCGACCGCGTTTCTTTGTTTTTGCAACATGCGCGCCGTACTTATGAATTGGCTTTGCATCATGGTTTTATCGATCCAGAGATTTGGTGCGATACCTTATTCGAAATGGCGTTTAAAGGCTATATCTATCCTCCGAAAGAAATTTATCATTCCTTTTCTTCCGAAGTGAAATCTCTTTGTCCCCCGCTTATGTTCCGCATGTGGAACTATGATGTTTTCTCTAGTGAAGAATTCCATCGTTGTTATCAAATCATTCATGACTTTACCCCACAGATTTCTTTTGCTGGTGTCGTGTCTGGCTATTCTTCGTTTGCTCCGTTAAACAGACGGAGTATGCAGATGCTTCCGGCAATCGTTAATGGTTGTTCTTCATGTGGGATTAAGGATTTGTTAATCACCAGGTGGGAGAGCTTATTCTCACCTATGGCAGCCATTCCGACTTATCTAAGAGCAGCGGAATCTAGTGCTCGCACTTCTGGTTATAGTGAAGAGGAACGTTGCCAATTCTTATTTGGTTATTCTTTGTCAGAATTATTGATGTTAGATTTACCGAACCTTCCTGGAGAAAAAGAGACTTTCCCAGTAAAAGAAGTGAATCCTGCTTATTATTTGTTAGCGGACGATTTGTTACTTGGGACAATGACTCCTCATACTCCAGAAAATAGTGGCTCTTATTATGCCTCATTAGCGAAGCGCCTATCTGAACTTGCGACGCGGCAGAAAGCGTGTTCTCGTCTTTTCATTTGGGAGAGTGTATTATGTGAGACGTTGAGTGTGAAAGCGCCGCTAGGATTAGCCATTCAAAATTCCTATCGCAAGAACGATATCGCAGGAATTCGTGAATGCATCAACCGCATACCCGTTCTCGTGAAACAAATTCAAAAATTGCATCAAGCCTACCGCGAATACTGGAATTCTTATAATAAACGGGAAGGATTTGAGTTATTTGATCTTCGTTTTGGCGGCATGGAAAAGCGATGTGAAGTGGTGCAAGGCATTTTAGAAGATTTTGCGGAAGGAAGGACAACAACGATCCCTGAATTAGAAGGCGAACGCCTACCTTTATCTTCTACTAAGGATAGCCCTTTGTTGGCAAACAAAGATTGGCTTGGCATTGCCGTCGGAAGAAAAATGAGATTTTAATTCTACAATAAAATGATGAATCGGAAAGAGGATTGAAGATGGAAAACGGATATTTCGACGATATAAGAAAAGAATATGTGATTACCAATCGTTTTCCGCGACGGGAATGGTTGAATTATCTTTGGAATCGCGATACGGTTGCCGTGTTTTCTCAATTTGGAGATGGGAATTCTTGGAGTTTAATCGGGCACGAAAGACGGAGTATTGAAGTCGGGGAACGCTTAGTCTATGTGCGAGAAAAGGAAGGGAATACTTACCTGATTAACTCTCGTTCTCCCAAAGCATCTTATGATGCGTGGGAATGTCATGTTGGACTTGGTTATCAAACGATTCATTGGGAACTTCACGGCTTAGCAGTGGATGTGACCTTTTTAGTGCCTAGCGAAGGTAAGGCGATCGAAGAAGAAATCCAAGTCAGCAATCGTTCCTCTTCTCAATTAGAGGGAGAAGTTATCCCGTTGCTTCGTCCTTCCGTGGCTTTGGCCGGTCACGACTATGGCAAAGCGGAGAAAGCCTCTTCCTTCTGCGGTTTGCTTTATTCTTATTTGGGCTATCACATTTCTTCGCCAGATCCTTATCTCTTTTTAGCAACGGACGAACCTTTTACTTCGTTTGAAGTATCAGGAGAACGATTCCGCGGCCATTATGGCACTTATGAGGATCCTGCCGCTTTAAGGGATGATAAGCCATTATCTTCGGCTCCTCTTTCTTCAGGAAGCGATTTTATCGGCGCTTTGGTCTTCCCTTATGCTTTAAAACCAGGCGAAACGAAGACCGTCCATTTGACATTAGGTGTAGCCAATGACGAAAGAGAAGCTAGTGCACTTGCCAATGAATTCACAAAACCAGGCACTTTTGCCAAAGAAATGGCATTGCAAAAAGAAAAAAATGAAGCGTATACTGGCGTCTTTCATTTAGAAAGCCCGGATAAGACCCTCAATTCTCAAGTGAATCTTTGGTTAAAACGGCAATTGTCTTTAGGCAAAGACTGGGGACGAGTCTATGGGAAAGGATTCCGTGATGTGACACAAGATTTGACGGCATTTGTATCGTTAGACACTGCTTGTGCCCGTCAACGATTATTGACTATCTTGTCACACCAATATGAAGACGGGAATCCGATTCGGATGTATGAGCCTGACTTTTATTACCCCTATAACGATGGGGCAGTTTGGATTCCTGCTGCCGTATTGACATATTTAAATGAAAGCGGTGATTTAAGCGTCATGGATGAAAAGATCCCTTATTTGCCGGGGAAAAGCAAAGAACATTGGAATTTGGCGGACGCTTTTTGCTACACCGATTATCAAGGGACGTCTTATCGTGAAACGGTTTATCAACACTTGAAAAAGGCAATGGATTACTTGTATTCATCGCGTGGTGAACGAGGACTGGTTCTCTTTTTGGGCGGCGATTGGAATGACAGCATGAATGCGGTCGGGCTAAAGGGCAAAGGCGAAAGTGTATGGCTCACCATCGCGGCAGTCAAAGCCTATCGCGAATTCTTAACCATTTTGGATATCCTTGGGAAAACCGAGGAAAAACCGCTTTATGAAGCACGTTTAAAAACGTGGCAAGACGCTATTTTATCCTATGGTTATGATCAAGATCATTGGATTTATGGCTATGACGATGAAGGAAGAAAAATCGGGGCTTATGAAAGCGAGGGACCACAGATTTTCTTAAATCCACAAACCTGGGCGGTTATGGCTCATTTGACGGATGAAAAGACTTTAGCCCATTGCATGGATACAGCAGAAAAAGAACTTATCTGTGATTATGGATATCGCCAATGTTATCCGTCATATACCAAAGGGGATGACCATATTGGCCGCATTAGCTATCTACAGCCAGGCATGGTAGAAAACGGTGCCGTCTATTGCCATGGCGTTGCTTTTAAAATCGTGGCCGATTGCATGTTAGGACGACACGAAGAAGCCTATCGTTCTTTAAAAATGATTCGTTTTGATAATCCGAAAAATTTAAATAACGGTATGGAACCATACGCGATTAGCAACATGTATATTGGCCCAGACAATCCGATGGCTGGATATGCTCCGATGAGTTGGATTACCGGGACTGCTGGTTGGTTCTACCGGGCGGTCACGGAATTCATCTGCGGCATTCAAGCCACTTTCCATGGATTAAGAGTCACGCCTTGTTTGCCAGACGATTGGGATCAAGTGACTTGCTCGCGTCTATTCCGGGGAACGATGTATCACATTACCTTGATGAAAGACAACGCTTCGTACGGGGAAGAAGACGGGAATATCTTTTCCGGAAATCTGATTCCGGTAGACGAGCGAAAAGAACGTTATATTCGTTTCCACGTTGCGTCGAAAAAGGACTAAACTTTTGGCGAAACTCTAACGCCTTAGGAGAACAACATGATCAGCGGTATATTTTTAGGAATTCAAGAAAAGAACGACACCTTTGCTTTAACGCGTCGTTTTGTCGCGCATAAGGGAGAAAAAGCGACTTTAAAAGCCACAGCATTAGGCATCTATGTCGCTTATTTGAATGGCAAGCGAATTGGTGATGCTTTTTATGCGCCAGGATGGACGTCATATCCCCATACGTTGCAAGTGCAAGAATATGACGTTTCTTCGTTGTTACAAGAAGGAGAAAACATCCTTTGCTTTTATGTGAGTGGCGGTTGGTATTGCAGTGGGTTAGGTTTTGCTGCTGAAGGACCGAGTCTCCGTTATGGAGAGAAGCCGGCATTACTTGCTGAATTAAGCTTAGAAAACAAAACAATCTCGACAGATTTGTCGTGGGAAGCTTCTGAATGCCCAATCGTTTCTTCTGGCCTTTATGCTGGGGAAACGCAGGATTACACGAAATCCTATCAATCCTTAACTCCTTATGAAGTTCCGGGTTCTAAAAGCGTGCTTATCCCTCAACAAGACGAACCCGTGCGCGAGATCGAACGGATTCCAGCCAAAACGGCTTTTCTAAGCCCCAAAGGGGAATGGATTTATGATTTCGGGCAAAATCTAACTGGTGTCGTGGAACTTACCACACCGGAAGACTTTGATGGGAAAATCGTTTGCCGTTTTTCTGAAGTATTAAATCATGGCTGCCTTTATCCAGAAGGCAATCGTCATGCCTTATCGACTGATACCTTTATTGTCAAAGGGAAACGGACCATGGCGCCTTTGTTCACTTTCCATGGCTTCCGTTATGTGCGGCTAGAAGGCGCAAGGTTGCCACTTCAAAACGTGGTTGCCATCGTTCGGCATACGGATTTACACCGAACGGGGCAACTCACAACCTCTAACGTAAAATTGCAAAAACTACTCGACAATATCGTTTGGTCACAACGTGACAATTCTTTAGACATTCCGACCGATTGCCCTCAACGGGATGAACGGATGGGATGGACCGGAGACACGAATGTCTTTTTAGGGACGGCTGCCTTCAATTATGACGTGCGACGGTTTTATGAGAAGTGGTTACGCGATTTGAGAGCCGATCAAGCGCCAAGCGGAGAAATCTCCCAAGTGACGCCTGACATTCTTGGTTGGAAAAACACGGCGGCTGTTTGGTGTGATGCCATCTGTATGGTTCCTTGGACCTTATATGAGATGTATGGTGAATCGCATTTCTTGACGGACAATTTAGCCGCCATGAAAAAATATCTTGTTGCCTTAGAAGCGACGATGGTCGATGGAATCGTGACGAAGGGGCAGCAATATGGGGATTGGCTCGCTTGCGATCAAGAACGTTTTGCTTTGGATATTTGGCATGGGCGGACCGATTCTTATTTCCTTGCCTCTGTTTTTGCCTTAGAAGATTTACGCATTATCGGTGTAGCTGCACGGTTTGCAAAGGAAGAAGACTTTGCCAACGAATGTGAAGAAAAATATCGTCTTCGTTTAAGAAAATTACAAGACGCCTATTTCACGAAGACTGGGCGTTTTGCCTTGGATACTGTCACGGCTAAAGTTTTGGCCCTTCATTTCCATGTGGTTCCTGAAAGCGGTCGTGCCACCATGGCAAAAGAATTAAATGAACAAGTGATTGCCAATCAATACCGTACAATCACTGGCATCGTAGGAACCCGTTATCTTCTTTTTGCTTTGGAAGAAAATGGTTATTTTGAGACGGCAGGAAAGGTGTTATTAAACGAGCAATGTCCTGGTTGGCTTTATGAAGTGAACCAGGGGGCAACCACGATGTGGGAAAAATGGGATGGCATCACACCGGACGGGAATTTAGATGCGACTGGCATGTGTAGTTATAATCACCCCTTCTTTGGCTCGGTGATGGAATTTGTCTATCGACGGATTGCGGGAATTGATTTCTTAGAACCTGGCTTCGCTCGTATCCAAATCACCCCTCATTATGTAAAAGGCATAGAAGACATTGAAGGGACATTTGATTCTCCTCACGGCCTCATTCGAGCAGGATATCACCAGAAAAATGGGAAAGTGACCTATTTTGCCTCAACGCCTTCTAACGTTCCAGCAGTGATGACGTTGCCTAACGGTGAGACCAAACAAATTCAAAATGGCCACCTGGAAGTTGTTGTTTCGTTAAACGAAAAAGAAGAAAAATAACATGAATTCATTAACATCGCATACCCATTTTGAAAACGACACGGTTTATCAGGCGAGGGAAGATGTTGTTTTTTCTTACGAAGACACAACATCTTTTGACGATGC
>CADAUN010000032.1 GCA_902791085.1 uncultured Erysipelotrichaceae bacterium
AAGATTGATCGCTTCGTAGCCAATCTCGTCATAAAGCTCGCGAGCGGCTGCCACGATTCCTTCTTTCGTTTCACAAATCTGTGTTTCAGTATATGGTTTTCTCACGCTCTAATTATGAGTGCTTTTTGTTTTCTTTCAACTAAAATCGCAAAAATAATATCTTTTTTTCGTTATTTTAATAAAAATGATTTGTTTTATATTTTTTAACAAATTGTAAATATTAATAAAAAACGTCTTGCGTATCTCTTTAAGACCCTGATAAATACGATGTTATCGTTGGAATTCATCCACCCAAGAATGAATTTTTTTAGCAAGGGAAGAAGAGAAATCCTCCTTGGTAAATCGGTAAATCCAATTCTTGCCATCCACACGGGATGGGAAGTTGATACGCGCTTCATCACCGCGATGTAACAAATCGCCCATCGGAATGATGGTTCCAAAACAAGGATAGGCGAAGGCAAGGCGGAGAACTGTGTCCGTCAAGTCATCTAAAGTATCGTCTTTATCTGCTATATGACAATCGTCGGCACAACGACGAACTGCTTCTAGGCAAACATCTTTTTCCTCTGGTGTCATATGCTCTAACATACCGTAAATGGGCTCATTATCATGAGTGCCGGTATAACAAATTTCATTGACAACAGAATTCCAAGGCTTGTTGCTATCGTCATCCGCGAGATTTGTGATGGCAAACGCCGTAACAGCCATGCCTGGATACCCCGTCTCATTTAATAAATCGATAACGCCTTGGTCAATCACGCCTAAATTTTCAGCAATGATAGGCAATTCCGTCTTATCGCGGAACAAATCGAATTTCGGTCCATCTTCCCAATGGCCATTTCGTGCCGTGTCTTCTCCATAAGGAATCTCATAATAGGCACTAAAACCACGGAAATGATCGATTCGAAGAATATCAAAAATTGCTAAATTATCAGCAATCCTATCGTTGAACCAACGATAACCAGTTTCTTTTTGATAAGACCAGTTATAAATTGGATTGCCCCAAAGTTGCCCGTCAGAAGAGAAGGCGTCCGGCGGGACGCCTGCGACCATCTTAGGATTGTGTTCTTCGTCCAAAGCAAACAATTCAGGATATTTCCAAACATCGACGGAATCATAGGCCACATAAATTGGCATGTCACCCATGATACGAATGTTCTTTTGATTCGCATAATCCTTTAATGCGTTATATTGCCGCAAGAATTCATATTGGGTCCAAAGATAGAATTCATAATCTTCGTGATAGTCTTTTAAAAGACGTTCTTCTAATGCCTTACTATCGCGTTGTTCTTCGATAGGCCATTCTTTCCAGGAACGGAAATGATTCTTTGCCTTTAAAGTCATAAACAAAGCGAAATCGTGATATTCGCCTTTTTGAACAAAAGCAACAAAATCAGGAGAACGGCGATCAAAACGGCTAAACGCTTTTCGTAAAATCGCATATCGATGTAGGAATAATGAGGAGTATTGAACGTAATGAGGATCAGAAAAAAGAAGATCATCTTGTATTTCTTCTTCTTTTAAAATCCATTGTTGGCAAAGAAGGTCTAAATCAATGAAATAAGGATTGAATCCTTTGGAAGAAGGCGATTGATATGGCGAATCCCCATAACTAGTGACATTTAACGGCAACATTTGCCACACTTTTGCGCCGGAAGCGGAAAGGAAATCGACAAAATCATAAGCAGCCTTGCCTAACGTGCCGATTCCGTGAGGAGAAGGCAAGGAGAATATGGGGAGCAGAATCCCGAAAAAACGTTCTTGTTTCATGCGAATATTATATACGAAAAAACGTGGCTTTTTGCATCCACGCAATCGAAAGCAAATAACCACCAGAAAGTAAGAATTAGATGGATTTCTGTTGGTGTCATTATTGGGTTATTTGTTTCTACCCTTTTTATTCCAATTCCACCGATGGGCACGAGCCTCGGCCCCTTGGAATCCCAGGAGGCTGGCCCTTTCCCCCTCACAGGGATCCATCCAGCTCCCACCGATGATAACCAAGGGGATCCCTCGCGCCATCGGTTTTTCTCGGCATAAAAGAGATCGCAGGTAAGGTGGAAACGAATAACCCAATAAACACCTAGAAACGAATAACCCAATAACTACACGGGAATGGCAAGGTCTTGCAATAGGGCAAATCATTGATTAGCATTAGGAGGCATAGAGGTATATTTAACAATCTCTTAAGCGAGATTAAAGCATGATTTATACGGATTTGGTTAGAAAAGCGGCAAACATCAGTTTTGAAGCGCATAAAAACGACAAGGACAAAGGTGGCTATCCTTATTTCATGCACCCTATGACCTTAGCCCTTCAATTTGATGACGAAGCTGCCGTATGCGTGGCCTTGCTTCATGATGTGATTGAAGACCATGGTGATGTCTATTCTCTTTCCTATCTCAAAGAACAGGGATTTCCAGATTCCGTTTTGGATGCACTGGTTCTTTTGACACACGACAAAGATGTTCCCTATTTAGACTATGTTCGAAAAATCAAAGAGAACGATATTGCAAGAAGAGTCAAGCTGGCAGATTTGAAGCATAATTCCATTGCGGCACGAAACCATGGCATCAAGCCACCGAAATACGATTTATATCAAGAAGCAATCAAAATCCTAGAATAAACTTTGTTTCTCTAGCCACGAACAATTTTTTGTCTACGTTTTTAGAATGTGATTTTTTGTTTTTATCGTTGCAAAAAAACATTGGGAAAATGGCAATCAGGCAATAGCATTCGATCAAAATACACGCAAAAATAAAAGGCCCCTTGGTTTCCCAAAGAGGCCATGAAGGAAGATAGATTAAGCTGGTGTGACAGCGGTGTAAGAGACGTTCGTGAAGGCGATCGCGCCGACCCAATGATAGAACTTAATCGTGATGCAGGTATTTGCGCCCGTAGAATCGCCGTCTATTGCTTTACGCACGATTTCCATGTGGTGCCATTCTCCATCTGCTTGAATCTTTTCATTGATGGTATAGCCGTTTTCCCCCGCGACATAATCGCCGTCTAGAGAGATGCCGTTTCTCCATCCGCCGATATCCATCTGAGCGATGAATTGACCACTGGATTCACGTCCAGCTCCGCTTTCACTGACAAGGCTTGCTGGTTTTTCGTGATTCAAACTGGTCAAAGCGTAATCGAAACTGAAAGTGACGGTTTGCCCAGCCGTGGCCGCTACTCCGCCAAAGCGCATTTCCGAATAACCATTGTTGTTATAGAGGTCTTTGCCAGGAGCGTAATCATCGCTCTTTCCATCGACTCCGTTCCAATATTCATCCGCTGATTTTGACTGGGAGAAGAAGATGGCGTTCACGTTGTTGTACGTATCCGCGTTCACTTTTGGCAAGCAGTAATATTGTTCTTTGATGCCTTGTTCGCGGTCGATCGCAGATACACTTTGGTCCAAACGGGCTGATCTATTTCCGATCATTGTAATGCCGTCATTAAGAACACCGGTGGTGTCCGCGGTCTTGTAGCGATATTGACGATCGAGCTTGTTCACTTCTTCGCCACCGATGATTTGCGGGTTGGCAACAATCAGTTTCCCCGTTAAACTTGCTACTTTAACGGCGAATGCGACGAATTCATCGTTTTCTTCCGGCACATCGTATTCGGCGTGGTGCCAGTTGCCATCGAAAATCAATTTGGCATCGGTGTTGGTGTAACGTTGAACCTTCTCATAGGCCGTAGAAGCTTTTGTCTCGCCTGAAGCCGCCATATAGGTGGCTTTTTGACGATCGCTGAAACCGACGCGGTTATAGCAGGTTTGAACGTCGGAAACGGAGTTCACGCTATTGGGAACGCCATTGATGGCATCGCTATCAGCCAATGTTTTGGTTCCGCTATGATTCGAGACGTAATCAAAACCAAATTTCTTGGCTCCACGGACGGTTTTGGCAAAACGAATCTGCGCCCATTTGTCTGCCGTTCCATTTTCGGCATAAATGGCTTGTACTTTCTTGCCTAACGGCCCAACGGTTTCGATCGCTTTTACGGTCGTGATTTCTTTGGTCTTGCCGGCGCCGTTTAGTGGGCTAGCAAGAAGTGGATCAACAATATCGTCAACCGTGATTTCTTTTGGCTCTACGGACCAGTCATAATTCGACCATGAACCGACTTTCTTCGTCCAAATGAATCCGGAATCTAAGTCCATATAGGTGTCGCCATCTGCGCCTAAAGTAGAAAGAGGCTCGCCATTTCCTTTTAAGAAACTGGTTCCGTCTTTGCCATCTTCCCCTTTGGCTCCGGTCTCGCCTTTGTCACCTTTGGCTCCAGTGTCTCCTTTATCGCCTTTCACGCCGGGATCGCCTTTGTCGCCCTTGGCACCGGTATCTCCTTTGACACCGGGATCACCTTTGTCACCTTTGGCTCCGGCGTCTCCTTTATCACCTTTTGCACCCGTGTCTCCTTTATCGCCTTTCACACCTGGGTCGCCCTTGTCGCCTTTGGCGCCGTCTTTTCCAGCAGCGCCAGTATCGCCTTTCTCACCTTTGTCGCCCTTTTCTCCTTTGGCTTTGACACCGGTATCGACGCCATCGATGAACCAGTTTCCATTTTCGCCAATGGTCACCACACTGGCATCGCCTTTGTCGCCCTTGTCACCTTTGTCGCCTTTCTCACCTTTTTCTCCTTTGATGGAAGAAAGCCATTCTTCATAGGTTTGGGTGCCACCTTGTGCTTTATAGAGCTCGTAAATCTCTTGAATTTGATTGTTTACGGTTTGAGAAGAAGTGTTATTGTCAACTTTGGATGAGGAAGTGTTGGGATTTCCGCAGCTTGCCAATATGCATAGTGCGGAAAGCGTCAACAAAAGCGTTTTTGCTTTCATAAATATGTCTCCTTTACGGTGATTCTATTATTTATTTCCGCGGAATGAAAATAAACTACTTTCATAAAATGTTGGAATATTAAAACAACAAATCGGAAAAAATGCATATTTATGACGAACGCGCTTTACGGGAAAACGATGGAAATCGGTTGCAAGGAATCTTGAATCGTGCATCTGGCTAACACTTTTTCTCTTTGCGTGAAATAATAGTGGCGTATGGAACAAGAAGTTAAAACTTGGGTTGCCATCGGCGACTCATTCACATTTTTAGACGGCGATCCGACGACTGCCCGCGGCGGATTCCAAAAAGGTTATCTCGGGCATACCCTCGAAAAATTGAAATTCCCAGTTCATCTGATCCACTTCGGCATTGATGGCGGAGTCACCGGCAATTTCTTTGATCTCACCATCCCTTATGGAGATTTTTATAGCATTTTGTTAGGAACGAATGACTGGCATTGCGCTTTATATCCAGCAGGAACGCGGGAAGATTTCGATGCCACTAATCTTTCTACTTACGTTGGCCATATTGCTCTTTTGATCCAACACATTCGTCAGGTAAATCCGAATGCATGGATATTCGTGTTAAATCCGGTGGAACGAGCGCCTTTCGTTTATCGCCTAGACCACACGAACAACGCCCCCGATTCTTTGCATCCTCGAAAATACGGGCTGTTAGAAGATTTTGCGAATGCCATTGTGGAAAGCGTGCATGGCGAAAAAATCCAAGTGGTGGACATCCATCGCCGTTCGGGTATTTTGCCGACCAATTGTGTGCATTTCATGCAAATCAACGGAGAAAGGCTTCCTTTTCCGCTTTATTCTTTGCATTCGTATGATCCTAAAAAAGATACGGATCCTTATCCATCAGAAGCGACATATTATACATTCGACGGCTTGCATCCAAGTGACTTAGGCGCCGAAGCCATCGCTCTTCCTTTGTCCCAAGCGCTTAACCATGTGTTCTCTTTGAATTCAGAGGACAACGGCCATCATTTTGAAAACGGCCATTATGAAGGAGAACGTGCTTTATTTCAAACCAAAGATGCCACTTTGGAGAACGTATTGTTTGACAATGGCGAATCTCCGTTAAAAGAAAGCCAAGACTTAACTCTTGATCATTGCACCTTTGGATGGAAATACCCGTTATGGTATGGCAAACGTTTTTATGTCACTAACTCTCATTGGCTAGAAATGGCGAGAGCAGGAGTGTGGTACACCGACGACGCTTCTTTTATGCATTGCCAAATTGACGCGCCTAAAAATTTTCGAAAATGCCATCGGTTACGATTAGAGAATTGCGACCTTCCGAATGCGGAAGAGACTTTGTGGTGGAATGAAGATGTTTATGGAGAGAACCTCAAGGCCAAGGGCAATTATTTTGGCATGGGATCAAAACGTGTGATCATGCGTCAATTGGTCTTAGACGGCAATTATGCCTTTGACGGCGCCTCGGAACTCTATTTCAAGGATTGCGTTTTGCATACCAAAGATGCTTTCTGGAATTGCCACCACGTCGTTCTTGATCATTGCGTTGTCGAAGGGGAATATTTCGGCTGGAATAGCGAAGATGTTACTTTGATTGATTGTGAGATTCATTCCCATCAAGGTTTTTGCTATATGAAGGGAATCAAACTGATCCGCACCAAAGTCATCGACACGGATTTGTCTTTTGAGTATTGCACTGACATTGATGCCGATATCATTACGCCTGTCCTTTCGATCAAAAACCCCATTTCTGGGACCATTCGCCTTCCTTCGGTTGGCACTTTGATTCGCGATGATCCTGCAATCGATCCTTCAAAAACGAATTTTATCTTTACCGAACATGATTAACGCCGATTATTTTGACCAAGTGATAGATCGTCGACATAGCGGCAGCATCAAATGGGATTGCGGTCCGAATGAATTGCCGATGTGGGTGGCAGATATGGATTTTGCGGTAGCCCCGTGCTTGCAAAAAACATTGCAGAATCGGATTGCTCACCCGATTTTTGGGTATACGGAGCCAAATGAAGCTTGGAAAATGGCTTTCCATGATTTTATGATGCGCCGCCATCAAGTGGATTTTTCTTTGGATTGGTCTATTTTTTCGACCGGTGTGATCCCGTCGATGTCTTCTAGCGTGCGCGCGTTTAGTGAAATTGGTGATGAAGTGGTGACGTTGACCCCGGTTTATCCGGTTTTCTTCCATTCCATCACGAACAATCATCGTATCCAGGTGAATGTCCCGATGATTTATGATCATAAGGGCTATTCCATAGATTTTGCTGCGTTAGAAAAAGCTTTTGCCTCACCAAGAGCAAAACTTTTCTTGTTATGTAACCCAGCCAATCCCATCAGCCGCATTTGGACAAAAGAGGAATTAATACGAATTGCTACTTTGGCGAAACGATATTCGGTTTTGGTCTTTGCCGATGAAGTGCATGGCGAAATCGTTTCTCCTGATGCCTCTTATGTTCCTTTTCTTTCCGTTTCTCCCGAGGCAAGGGAAGTTGGCATTATGGCTACTGCCGTCACCAAAGCGTTTAATGTGGCCGGAATTCCAGGTTCGATTGCTGTCGTTCCTAATCCCATGTTAAGAGAACGGTTAGCAACCCAATTAAATACCGACGAATGTGGGGAACCAAATGTCTTTTCCATTCCGCTTGCCATTTCGGCCTGGAGAGACGGAGAAGAATGGTTAGACGCGATGAGAGAATATGTCTTTCGTAATCGGAAATCCGTAGAAACTTTTCTCTCATCTTATCTCCCTGAATTGACCTTAGTCCCAGGGAAAGCCACTTATTTGTTATGGGTAGACATTTCTAACATTGCCAAAAATTCTGCGTCCTTTTGTTCTTTCTTACGCGAAAAAACAGGTCTATGGATTACGCCAGGATCTGAATATAGAGAAGATGGCGAAGGATTTGTTCGTATTAACGTTGCCTGTCCTAAAAGCCGCCTCGAAGACGGATTAAAGCGACTCTATCAAGGCGTTTTGCTTTGGAAACAACGGGAGTCTGCCGTTCTTAAATAATGGTTACAAGAACTAACGTTCATTCTTTTTTGCCTGTTTCTTTTTGCTTTTCTTTCTCAATAAAACGCTTTCATTAACGATAGCAGTAAGAAACTTTTACACTATAAATAGTTAGAAATGACTTCCTAAGGAAAAAAAGAACCGTATGTCAGAACCAGACGAAACCAAGCACCGACAAAATCTAAAACCAGGAGACTATGGTCATCTCTCCGATTTAAAGAAAGGCCAACGCGCCATCGTTTTGGATTTCCATAACAACAACGCGGCGTTGCGCCGCCACTTGTTGGATATGGGCATCACAAAAGGAGTGGTGATTGAGGTCAAGAAAATCGCTCCTTTTGGCGATCCGGTCGATATTTCACTAAGAGGATACGAATTAGCGATGCGAGTCGAAGAAATGAAGGGGATCGACATCCAGGTTCTGCCAGAAAACGAAGCAAAAACGAAACACGTATGAAAATTGGTCTAATTGGCAATCAAAACGCAGGAAAAACAACCCTGTTTAATGCGTTAACAGGCATGAATGCCACCATTGGGAATTGGCCTGGAGTAACCATTGAACGCAAAGAAGGCTATATCAAAGGGAACAAAGATCTTTTGTTGGTCGATACCCCTGGGGTCTATTCGCTTTCTCCTTATACCGCGGAAGAAAAAGTGACGCGGCAATTTTGTTTGGAGCAACATCCTGATCTGATCATTAATATTGTCGATGCCACGGCATTGGAACGTTCGTTATATTTAACCACTCAGTTAGCGGAACTTGACTGTGATGTGATTGTCGCCCTCAATATGGCTGACATTTTGGAAAAGAACGGCATCACGTTAGTCGAGAAAAAATTAGAAGAAATGCTTGGCTTAACTGTGATTCGTATCTCGGCAAAAACCGGACAAGGCATCCCTTCTTTGGTAGACGCCATTCAAAAGAAAACCTATCGAAAAAATCCGCATCTGAAGATTTATCCGGATGATATTCAAAAAGAAATCGATCACATTGCTTCCGATTTAAGAAAGGAATTAGAAGAAAGTCCCAATGCGATTTTTGGTGCCGTCAATGTATTCCAATCGGACCCTTATTATGTTGCCTTAAGCAACACATCCACCAAAAACGAAGTCAAAGCATTAGAGGAGAAATACGGCATGGACGCCGAGCAAATCATCGCCGATCAACGTTACCGTTTCGTGACTCGGTTAACGAGTGCTTGCGAAAGTCGCAAAGTGATGCCTGAATCATGGACCGATAAAATCGATCGCGTGGTGCTAAACCGCTGGCTATGTTTTCCGATTTTCTTGCTTGTCATGGCGTTAATGTATTTTATCTCTGTGGGTGTGGTTGGCTCTTTGACGAGCGATTTCATTTCCGCTTTATTTAACGGCTCAGATTCCATTGAAGTCTTTTTTCATGAAGTCCCTTTTGCCATCAAAGGATTAGGGCCCCTCATTGGGGATGCCATTTTGAATGCTGGAGGCTCTATGTGGACGGCGGATATGGTGTCAAACGGCATCATCGGCGGCATTTCGACTGTGCTTTCTTTTATTCCCCAATTGGTCATGTTGTTTTTGTGCCTTTCGTTACTTGAAGGCAGTGGCTATATGTCACGCATCGCTTTCTTTTTAGATAAACTTTTTAAACGCTTTGGCCTTTCTGGCAAAAGCATCATTCCTTTTATTGTAGGAACGGGTTGTTCGGTGCCAGGCGTTATGACGGCTAGAACGGTAGAAGACCCGAAAGAAAAAGAAATGACCATCATGTTGACCCCCTTTATTCCGTGCAATGCCAAATTGCCGGTCATGTCCTTGTTAGCCAGCGTGATTTTCCCGAATTATGGTTGGGTGATTTCTTTTGTTTGTTATTTGATGGCCATCGCCATCATCTTGTTGACTTCCCTATTGCTTAAGAAAGTCTTTTTCAAAGGCAATAACGATTCTTTTATTTCTGAACTTCCGAGCTATAAGATGCCAAGCGCCTATTATGCGTTCCGTGACGTAGAAGATAAAACCTTAGATTTCTTAGAACGGGCAGGCACAACCATCTTTTTATGCACTTTCTTAGTCTGGCTTTTTACCCGCTTCACCTGGACTTGGCAATATGTTGGTCCTAGCGATTATACCGATATGAGTACGGCAGACATTGGCTCTAGCATGCTAGCAAGTGTAGGCAAAGTACTGGCATATCTTTTCATTCCTGCCTGGGGTGGCCATTATTCCTGGGGTCTTACGGTTTCGGCCTTACAAGGGCTTATAGCCAAGGAGCAGGTCGTCTCTTCGTTAGCTGTTATTGCTGGAGATAATGTCTTGGCATTAAACGGACCTTTTGGCTTCTTGGCAGACGGAAGTGCAGGAGCACCATGGATTGCTTTCTCATTTTTGGCTTTTAATTTGTTCTCTATTCCTTGCGTTTCCGCTGTTTCTGCCATGCGAAGGGAACTCGGTTCCATCAAAAAATTATGCTTTGCCATGGGGATGGAATTAGCCTGGGCCTATCTCATATCCTCTGTCTTTGGGATTGTTGGATGGGGGCTTAATGGTTTTGCCGGAGTGATGGGATTATGAATTGGGTAGATGCGTTGACCTTAGTGATTGTCATCTTGTTGACTTCCCTATTGCTTAAGAAAGTCTTTTTCAAAGGCAATAACGATTCT
>CADAUN010000033.1 GCA_902791085.1 uncultured Erysipelotrichaceae bacterium
GGCATTGTTTATCTCGATGATGTTTCGATTCGAGCCATTCAGTCCAATGCAGGAGTCGGCGCCAATCTCAGTTTTGATTACCAAGTCGAAGGGATGCCCCTCAATTGGACCTACGCCGGAAGCGGATCTTTCCTGGCACAAGATACCGTGTTACCAGAACATCCCGATGGCAAGTACGCCGCTAAAATCATCAACCCAGGAAATGATTCTCTTTCCTATATCACTTCCGTCCCACTAGCTGTGGAACCCAATACATCTTACGAATTCTCTTATGATGGCAGACTCGATGGCGACTATGATGCGGACTTCTATTCGATGTTCATCCAATATGAAGACAAAGATTGCACCAAAGTTGCTTATTCTCCTTCTTTTAACGCCGAGAATTCCAAAAATTATTATCGGACAGCGAACACCCCTTCCGACCCAGGTACAGAATTTATCAATCCGACTTGGACCTATCACCTTTATGGCAATTCTTCCTGGCGAAGGGTGGCCTGGTCTTTTGTTACCGGCCCTTCGACCCATTATTTAAAGGCACGGTTCGTGGTTCCGAGTGGCGATTGCGCTGCCTATATCGATAATGCCAAATTGACCCCTTCGAAATTGGTTGCCAATCCAGAAGTTGGTAAGCCATTATGGACTCAAGTGGAACCCAACGAAGATTTTGAACTGATTGACTCCAATCGAAAACCAGTCAACTGGACGATGTCCAATTCCCGAAGCGAAAATGTCGTGTTAACTTCTGACGACACCTTCTTCCATTCTGGACGCCGTTCTTTGTATTTAGAAACGGATACCGTGTTAGAAAAAACGATGCTTGATTCTGCGGGCCGCTTTGCCGTCACGCCCGGAGACATTTATGAATTCAGCGGTTATTTCTCTTCCAGCAATTGCGATCCGACCACGAAAATCTCCTTAGGTCTTAAATATTTCGATGCCGATGGGAATAACATCTATAACGAATACGGAGACAAACTCTATCTCTATGGTGAAACCTATTTAGGCAGTTGCTCCTCCGGTCGTAGTCCTTGGGTCAAAATGATGACTCGTTCAGCAATTCCCACCATCGCTCGTTATGTTTCTTATTATGTGGAACTCACTTCCGGTCATGCGGAAATTTGGTTCGATGATTTCCGTTGTAAACACGTAGAACAATCCGATTTGGATGCCCAAAAAACCGTTTACGAAACGACTTTCTCTTCCGTTTCTAGCGATGGGGTCATTGACGATTGGGTCTTAAATGACGATAGCAGAGCGATGTGGATCAAAGGTCAAGAAGGGGCGGAATTATTGGTTGCCCAAGGATCGGATAGCCTCGTGAGTCATCGTTTGGAATGTTTTATCACGAACTATTTCTATGAGCTTCGTTTAGCGTATAACACTTCAGAAAACGGCTTCATCCGCATTGATTTCTTTAACACGGAAAGAGAACGCTTAGATGGATTTTCGTTAGAATATCGCTTAACAAAAGATTCCAACCCAATCGATGTCTCTTTCACTGCCCCTAGCGCCACTTATGCGATTGTTTCTATCGGGTTAGATGGGACAGGGACGTTGCATCTCAATTCCTTGCTCATCACGCAAAACGCCCAGCCTGCTTCCAAAGGAAGTTGGAGTGGAAAATGGGTTTGGCTCAATGAAAATGCCTCCAACAATCCTGAGCAATACCGATATTTCCGCTACACCTTCACGCTCGAAGATGTAACAACCTATGCTCCGTTGCAATTAACTGTCGACGATAAATACGTCTTTTATGTGAACGGCCAATTCGTTGATTTCAACTGGAATGCCGGCAGCGATTCTTGGGCAAATGTTGCCAAATATTTCTTACAAGACTATCTTCGTCCAGGCAAAAACGTATTTGCTTTCAAATGCTACAATCTCGTTTCTGACGCCGGGCTACTGTTCGATGGCAAATTCCGCCTAGCCAACGGAAAAGAATTCGTTTGCGCTTCCTCTCGCGAAGTCAAAGTGTCGATGAGCGCTCCTGATGACGTTGCTCCTGGATCCAAAGTCGTACCCGATTGGGCGATGGTGGATTATGACGATTCTTCTTGGGAGGCTTGCAAAGAATACGGGATGCCGCCAATTTCTCCTTGGGGCCCGGTTTATTACGATGCATCGCTTTATGTCGACAACAAAGTGAAAATTCTTGGGAGCAAAGCTCCTCGTGTCATCGAAGCCGGGACGGATATGGATTTCAGTATCACGTTCCAAATCGACGAAGCCATCTCTTCCGCGTTCGATTTCTCCGTCGGATTGGTTCCCAGTGCCACTTCTGCCGAAGAAAAAAGCGTGCAGAAGGCAAATTTGATTGTTACTTCTGACAATGCCGACCAGACCAAATGGCCCGTCGGAGAGCCAATCGTTGTTTCTTTCCGCATGCCGATTTCCTCTTTGGTCAATCAGGGACGATATGATTTGCGGCTGGAATCCTCCGTCGTTTCTTTAACGAACGACGATCTCTCCGACAATCGGTTTTTGACCTTCAAAGTCTTGGAATCGACGAAAGAGACTGAAGACCTTGTTTCGGAAGTCAAAACCATCAATGGTTCCCCAACCTTGACCATCAATGGCAAACCATATAGTCCCATTCTCTATCTAAGACCAGACTTGAACGTTTATCGCCAAACCGATGCTGAAGATCGAATTTCCAATTCCACTTACGAACTGTATATGACTTATCAAGGATGCTTAGGCAAAAACGGCCAAGATATCCTTTATCAACGAGATGGGTCTCTCGATTACGACGCCTTCGACGACGCCATCATTTCGATGGTCAATGCTTCAGGCAATGGCTTTGTCCTGGTGAATTTTGGCATGTTTGCTCCCAATTGGTGGAAAGCCGAACACTTAGACGACTTGGCTTATTCGCAAAATCAAAACGGAAAACTGATTCCTGATCCCGCCCGTGGCGCATCCTATGTCGCCAATGCGACTGACGTTTCGTTCTCTTCGCTAGCGTGGCGTGAGACGTCGAATGAACTTCTAGGCAAGCTCATTGACCACATGAAAACCCAAAAATATTACAACCGAATTTTTGGTCTTCGTATCACCGCTGGTCAAACTTATGAATTTATGAATGTAGGCACTGGAGCGGACTATTTGCCCGATTATAGCCCCGTTGCTTTAACCAGATTCAAAGAATGGGCCAAAGAAAAATACCAAACCATCGACCGCTTGCAAGCAGCGTGGAAAGATAAGGATATCACCTTCGATACCATCGCTTTCCCCACTTTGGCAGAAAGAATGAGTGGCAAAAATACCAAGACCGTTTATGACATCACAAACGATGCTTGGAAAATCGATTACAACAAATTCGTCGGGGAAGAATCGGGAAATGCATTATTAGTTTGGGCGAAAACCGCAAAAGAGAAAACCAATCGAACGAGAATTGTTGGAGCTTATTATGGCTATCTTTGGGCGTTTGGGTCATATGATGGCATAACCAAGTACCATGGTGCGTTTGAAAAAGTCATCTCTTCCCCCGATATCGATTTCATTGCCTCCCCCATCAATTACAACGAACGGGTGCTTGGCATGTCCTCTTCTTATATGTCGGTGCTCGATAGCATTCGTGCCTATGGCAAGCTCTATTTGCAAGAACAAGACAATCGGACGTTCAATTCCGATGGCTATTCTGGCACCAGTTGGGATGCTTCTTGGGATTATTCTGTCGGGGAACAACACACGATTGCTGGAACGATTTACAACTTTCGCCGTGATTTCGCCGCCAATTTCGTCCAGGGCTCTGGGTACTGGCATTACGACATGTATGGTGGCTGGCTCGATGACCCACAAATCTACGAATTCATGGCAAATGAAAAACGGATCTATGACGAATCCTTAAAAATGGGGGAAATTAATTATGACAACGATGTTGCTGTCTTTATCGGCGATCAATCGTATTCTTATCTCGTTGCTGATACAGACCGCAATTCGCCTTATACGTTGCTAAGTTCCCTTTATGCGGAGCAACGTCAATATCTTTCTCGCATCGGCACCGGATTTGATGTTTATAGCCTTTCTTCGTTAAAAAATGGCAAAGTCGCGCCTCACAAAGTGAACCTCTTCTTGTCACCTTATGAAGTCGATGCCGAGGCGAGCTTGAAAATCAAAGAATATTTGAATTCCACCAATCACGGCGTTGCCATTTGGCTTTATTTGTCCGGATGGAGCGATGGAACGGCAGACAACGATCCTGCTAAAAATCTTTCCGCTTTGACGGGATTCAATATCTCGTTAGAAACGGACCGTCGTTCCTTAGAGACAACGTTTGTCTCCTCTTCTAATCCATTGGTCAAGGGCTTAGGAGGAAAACGGTATGGCGCGCATGGAGGAAGCGGTAGCATTTCTCCTCGCCCCGTCGTTCATCCCGATGAAGCAACATCCGTCCTAGGCACTTATAGTCAAGGCGGCGAAGCGAGTCTCGTTAGCAAGGATATGGGTGGCTATCTTTCCATTTATTCTGGCGCCCCAGGATTGCCAACCAATTTCTTAAGAAACGTCTTAGAACAAAATAACGTCCACGAATATTCTAAGAATAACAACGACATCATCTATGCCAATTCTCGTTATTTGGCCATTCATTCGGGCACCGAAGAAGAGAAGACCATTTTCTTGCCACGGCATTATGCGGTCTATGATGAATTCAAACAAGAATATATCTCTCTCGATTGCGATTCCTTCACTTATCATCAAGAAGCCGGAGATACAAGGCTTTTCCGCCTCGATCCAGTCG
The DNA here is from genome assembly GCA_902791085.1 of uncultured Erysipelotrichaceae bacterium. Taxonomy (GTDB): domain Bacteria; phylum Bacillota_I; class Bacilli_A; order RFN20; family CAG-826; genus UBA4951. Next base: position 4,742 of record CADAUN010000033.1, read on the forward strand.
GAGGCATTGCGCCAACACCGATAAACCCACCAACGCCTACTAAGAATGATGAGGCCGATATGGGACAATTCTTTGGCATCAGCGCCGTTCTCCTAAGTGCCATTGGGCTACTCATCGGCGGAAAGATTCTATTCACCAATCTATGGAAAAGACACCTCGAACGAAGGAGGATCCCATGAGAAATAAAAAAGCGATTTTTGGTACCGTCATTGCTTTGGCGGTCCTCGTCCCCTTTATTGCCATGAACGCCACCATTATCTCTTCTGGCGTTCATGCCGACCCCATTCTTTCTAGCGGCGAAGAAGATTTATCTTTGTCGGTGCAAATCCATACCAATGGTGCGCCAAAAATTGAAAAGGCCTGGACAACGATTCTAAACCGCTTCATGGACGAGACGGATATCAACGTTAAAACCTATACCGGGGTCAACGTGAACACCCAATTAAAGGCGCAATGGGACAATGACAATCCGCCCGATTTCGTCTTTATTGATGGGAATGGGTTAAGCGATGCTGCCATGGTCAAAGACGGCAAATTATTGCCCCTCGACGAATGGTTTCTAACAGCTACGGATTTTGATGACGAAAACACAAAATTATCCGCTTTGATCGACTCTTCCCTAATCCCCCTATTTGCCGATGGGAAAATGTATCAAATCCCCATTTTGCGAAACACCGAAGGCGCCTATTACGATAAAGCATTCATGGACAAAGAAGGCTTTCAAATCCCGACCTGTTTCGAAGAAATGATGTCCACCGCTTCTGCTTTTAAAGCAAAAGGAGTCGCTCCTTTAACCTACCCAGGGCAGTATGCCTCTTATCTTCTTTGGTCTTATTTGATGCCAGCTTATGCTGCTTACCAAGATCAAGAATTCTGGGACGGGATTACCTCGGCCAAAAATCCCGAAATCTATCGTGATTCCCGCTTCAAAGATGTTTTAGAGCGGTTCGAACGGTTCGTGAAAGATGGCAATCTATTAAACGACACCGTGAACTATTCCCATTCCCAATCGCAATCCGCATGGTTCAATCACAAAGCCGCAGCCATCAGCAACGGTCTATGGCTAGAAGGGGAAATGTCTTCTTCTTTAGCCGAGCATCCGGAATTCCAAATGTATTTCACCAATTCGCCTCTTCGGCTATCCTCGCAACCAGAAACCTCCGTCATCGGTTCGAATACCGTGGCCATCGCGCGATACGGGAAGCACCAAAAGAACGCTTTGAAATTCGCTACTTTCTTGCTTCGCGAAGACAATCAAAAGACGCTAGTTGAAGGATACAATTATCTTTCTGCATTACGAGACTTCGATTACAACGATTGCGAGTTGACCGCTACAGCCAAACAAATCTTTGATACCATCGCCGCCACTCCAAATCCCGTTTATCATCGTTATAACTGGGGAACTGTTGGCGATATCTTCAATACCGTCATTAACGGCATCGCCGAAGGAACTTTATCCGTCGATGAAGGGATAGAAAGGATTATCAATGAAGCCAAAAAACAATGAATCCATTTCGTTAAATCGGCCCCATCATTCGTTTTCCTTTGGAGGCAAATGGTCTTTTATCCTCACTTTTGGCTTAATTGCCTTCTTGCTTTATCTCTTCCTTTGCATCGCTCCCCTTCTCACTTCCTTATGGTATGGCTTCTTCCGTGTTTCGACAGGGAACCTCAAAGGAGCTCAATTTGTCGGCTACCAAAATTACATCACCATTTTGAAGGATAAAACCTTTTGGATGAGCTTCCGTAACGATGTGGTTATCATCGCCGGAAAACTGGTTATCATCTTGTCTTTCTCCGTTTTCTTTGCCGTATCGATGACGAAATTCGGATTAAAAAAATGGGAAACCGGGATTTATCGTTTCTTTTTATATCTCCCAGGCATTCTCTCTGTCGTCGTCATCACGTATTATTATCAATCCTTCTTTGATGGCAACTATGGCATTTTCGCCTTATTAAGCGGCAAGCCAAACCAATTGATTTCGACTCACCCCATTGCCATTGTGACTTTCATTGCCAGTTGGTGCGGCATCGGTTATTTCATGATCATCTTAATCTCGGCGATTAACGGAATCCCTGCTTCCGTCTATGAAGCGGCCCGGTTAGACGGCGCCAACCAAGCGACTCAGTTATTCCGAATTACCCTCCCCGAAATCAAAGATCAGATCATCTACGTTGTGGTCTCAATCATCTCCAGTTCCTTTGCCGGAAACATGAACTTGACCTTGCCTTTCTTTGCCAACCGCAACGAAAACAACATGGTCATGGGCGCTTATGTGTACCATTATGCAAACGATTATAACGAGCTCGGTTATTCCAATGCCGCTGCGGTGTTATTGATGATCATCTCGTTCACTGTTTGCTATGGGCTCAACCGCAACTTAACGAAAGGAGATCAAGCCAAATGAAATCACAATCTGTTTCTTTGATTCGTTCGGATCATCATTTCAAAATAGGCCCATTTCTCTTGCGTCTTTTTACGCGAATTCTTGTCATCGCTTGCGTATTAACGGTCTTATTTCCATTAATTTGGTATTTCTACAATTCTTTCAAATCAAGTGGCGATTATTTAAAAAGTCGTTGGGCTTGGCCGCTTATATGGCATCCGGAAAATTATAAAAACGCCATCGAATCTTCTGTACTTCGTGATTGGAATGGTAATGAAGTCGGTTTAATGAAACTACTCGCGAATACCTTATTCACTTCGATTCTAGGATCTGCGCTTTTGTTGCTTTTCTCTTCCTCCACTGCATTCATCCTTTGCAAATATCGTTTCCCGGGCCGCCAATTCTTCAAAACGTTCTATTTGATCGCGATGGTTATCCCTTCGATCTTGCTCATCGTTCCTCTTTACACTCAATTGAATTCGATTAGTCCGTGGTTTAAGAATAATTTGATTGTCGTCGGCATCATTTATGCCATCCAGTCTTTGCCCGTCAATGTCTTTTTGCTGACCCGCTTCGTCGATCCGATTGACGATGCCCTCTTAGAAGCGGCTAGGCTAGATGGAGCCAATGAATTTGGGATCTTCTTCCGCGTCATCGTTCCGACCATCAAACCTATGTTGATTTTCATCGGTCTAACGTCTTTTATGGCCAACTTCAACGAATACACCGTTGCCTTGCTTTTCTTGCAAGACCCTGCAACCTACACCTTGTCTTTAGGCTTGCAACAAATGCAAGTGCAAGGTGCCACCTATGGGGAATATGGCATGGTTTTTGCCGGATTCACGATGACCACATCGATTATGATTATCTTGTATTTGATCTTCCAAAAACAAATTCTCGAAGGCGCCGATATGGATTCGGCAGTGAAATGAGGGCGGACATATGAAGAAAAAGTGGATTTTGTTTTTCCTTCCAATCCTTGCGTTAGCTTCTTGTCAATCGCCTGAAGTGACAACGCCTGCTTCATCTTTCTCTTCTGAAGAAGAACGAATTTCGTTGCCTTCTGAAAACAATCGATTATTGCTTTTGAATCAAGAAACCGATAAATCCTTGCTTCAATACCAAAAGGATGAAGTTTTCATCCTTCCGATTCTTCGAAGAACGACGAAAGAATTTCTTTTCTCTTATCGCGAAATCGATCGTTATGACGATGGTTTTCTTGAATTGTTACCGAATGGTTTCTTTGGCAATTTTCCAACCGATGGGAGTGGCAACAATCAATTGCCTGGTCTAAAAAACATCGTCGTCGATTTCCTTAGCCCCACGAACGAATCTTTATCTCTCCGTTATGGCTCTTCCTCGCCAAGCGAAAGCGAAATCGTTTCTCTCCAAAGCGGCGTTTCTTTCGACTTCTTCGATCAAGATCCCGCTTATTTTTGCTTATCCAATTTAGGCACCCATTCTTTCTACATTAAGGCGATCACGTTACGTTTTTATCGATAATAAGGGAGCTGCTTCTTCTAAACGAAGAATTGTACTTGTCCCAATTCATGGGACAAAATCCCTTTGAACCGGCGCCTATATTATGAGTTACTTTGCAATATTGTTGTTTTGCATTTTAACGGACTGCTTTTAAGCACCGCCACTATCCGCTCATCATTGTAATATTTTATCCAGTTAGGTGTTGTTATCCGTATTTTTCAGGCATTGACTGAAAACCAAACCCTCGAATTCCTCCAATGTCGGATTCTCGTTGTACAGTATCTCATACCAGGAAAGATATTGGTTCAAATGTTCTAACGCCTTTGCCTCTTCCGGCTCAGTCGCCCTGACCGCAATATTTAGAAACCTAGTTCAACGATGTCATATGCTTGAATCGAAAAACTTTTTGCGACATCAAAAATGATTGAGAATTAAGAGAAAGCACTAGTCTTTTAAACACCCGATAGGAATGACAAAAACGCCATCCTCTCTTCGATAACCATACTGCGTTCCAGTGATGACTATCTTCAAATCAGGTAGCCTCAAAGGCATTTGTTTTTCTTTTTCGTTGTATTCTTTGATCAAACGTTCGATTTCACAGAGATGTTTTGCGCCTTCATCGATTTCGCTTGAGCCTAACTTGAATTCGAGCAAAGCATATCTTCCATCTTTTAAATGCAATACGCCGTCCGCCTCTAATCCATATCTGTCGTGATAATATGACATTTCTCCACGCATCTTAGAAGAATAGATTTTCAGATCTCTTATGCATAAAGATTCAAATAGAAAACCAAGTGTTTTGAAATCGGTATTAAAGTATTCCGGGGATATTCCAAGCGAAGCGACGGCAATTGATGGATCTATCAAATTCCTTTTTTTGCCTGATCTTATCGCTGTTTTGGATCTGATTGCAGGACACCACGGATCAATATCTTCTATGATATAAAGCCTTTCTAACGCTTGAATGTAATCACTGATGCTTTTATCCGATATATCATTTGTTGATCTGACATCTTGATAAATCGTTTTATAATCGCAAAGTGTGCAAATGTTTCTCGAATAGGATCTTAGAATCGCATTTGTCAACTTAGGGCTCCTACTTACATCATCAATTGACGAAATATCTTTGTTGCAGATTTGATATACCAAATCATCGGCAACATCTAATTTGTTGCTTTCGTTTTTGATTTTAAAACAGGTTGGCCATCCGCCTCTGCAGATTGCGAAGATAAGATCTTTTATTGTTAAATTGGAAATACATCCCTTGAAAGAATCCGGATTGTCGAACAATTCCATCAGTGAAACGGAACCATTGGATTCTTCAGATTCATATAAGCTTAAAGGGTACATTTTCATTGTGCTGATTCGCATCGTGCCAGTGTGAGCCACTTGAACATTCTTTGATGTTGAACCGGTCAGAATATATAATCCTGTTTTCTGCTCATCATCAACTGACTTACGGATCGCACCCCATATTTTAGGGGCATCTTGCCACTCATCGAACAGTCGAGGTTTGTCACCAATTAAAAGCATGCTCGGTGCATCTTTTGCCGTGCTTAAATATTGGTCTCTTTTTTCTTCATCTTGAAATTCGATGACGCTTTTTGATTGCTGTTTTGCCGTTGTTGTTTTTCCACATCCCTTAGGGCCAATAATCAGTACTGCCCCGAACGTATCCAATTTTTCTTTTAAAAGGCTATCTGCAATTCTTGCTTTGTATTTCATATGTATCACCTCGTTAATATGATAACAATGTTAACATTTGTTTCCAACTTTTGTGGCATTTTGTTTCCAA
>CADAUN010000034.1 GCA_902791085.1 uncultured Erysipelotrichaceae bacterium
CATTACCACAAAATATATCGAAAATGCGTTTGTTTCCAATATGTATAGCGTCATTCATGAAGGCGGCCATGCTCTTTTTGGACAAAACATTCCTTCTGAGGCATTTAAAGAACATTTAGGTGATGGTTCCTTAAGCATGGCAAAGCACGAATCCGTCTCGCGTTTTTATGAAAACTTGATTGGACGAAGCCGTCCTTATATCCACGCTATCTATCCTTGGTTCCATGAATTGTTTGAAGAAGAATTGGGTGATATCTCTGAAGACGATCTTTATGAAGGAGTCAATTACGTGGACACGAAGAATTGCGTTCGTACCGAAGCTGACGAACTCACTTATTCTTTGCACATTTTAATTCGTTATCGTCTAGAAAAAGAAATGATGACCAATCCTTCTTTGGATTTTGGTGCCTTAAAGCAACGTTGGAACGATCTCTATCGTGATTTATTAGGAGTGAATGTCACTTCCGATCGGGCAGGCATTTTACAAGACGTCCATTGGTCCAGTGGCTTTGGTTATTTCCCAACTTATGCGATGGGCAATGCGTTAGGAGCAAGTTATCTAAAGGTCTTAGATCACGATTTGAACTTCGAAGAAACCGTGGGACAAGGCAATATGAATAAGGTTCTCTCTTGGATGAAAGGAAAGGTCTTTGCTTCCGCTCCATTAGAAGACACCAAAGACTGGATTCAAAAGATTACCGGTCATCCTTTTACCGCGGATGATTATGTGGAATATCTTAAGAGGAAGTTCACTGAACTTTATCATTTAGACTAAAAGGTAACGCGTCATCGTTTCTTTTTACAATTGGCCAAAGAGCGAATCTAAAACATGACCTTTACAATTTGCCATCCTTTTTGATTTTTCCGTTGACAGGCTACTTTTTGACACGCATAATAATCGAGCGCGCTCCGAAAAGAGTGCATGCTTGATTAGAAAGAAGGAAGTATTATGCAACGTCAAACTACGATTGCGAAACCTCTCGAAATCAAGAGACAATGGTACATTGTCGATGCCACGGATGTGATCCTGGGTCGCCTTGCTTCCAAAGTCGCTGGCATTTTGATGGGCTCTGGCAAACCGATTTATGCTCCAAACGAAGATTGTGGCGATTATGTCGTCATCATCAATGCGAGCAAAGTCAAACTCACCGGCAAAGAAGGCGGCGAGCACAAGAAAAACTACTACAATGTTTCCGGCTATAACGGTGGCTTACGCACCCGTTCTGCTGGTGTCATGAAACGCGAATTCCCCGTCGAGATGGTGGAACGTGCCGTGAAAGGCATGTTACCGCAAAACAAACTCGGCCGCGCGGAATATAAGAAACTTTTCGTCTATGCGGACGAACATTACGAGCAAGAGGCACAAAAGCCAACCAAGCTCGAAATCAAATAAGAGGTAGCGAACGATGGCAGAAGAAAAGAAATATTACGGAACTGGTCGTAGAAAGAGTTCCGTCGCCCGTGTCTACGTCAAAGAAGGCAAAGGAGAAATCTTAATTAACGGCATCCCTGTGGATCAATATATGCCGTATGCCACTTTGGTGCAGAATTTAAAACAACCGCTCGTTTTGTCGGGAACCGAAAGCAAATTCGACGTGGAAGCCGAAGTTACTGGCGGTGGTTTCACCGGACAAGCAGAAGCCGTTCGTCTTGGAATTGCCCGTGCCTTGTTAGAAGCTGGCGAAGATCGTAAGACCCTTAAAGTCGCTGGCATGTTAACTCGCAATCCCCGCGTCAAGGAACGGAAGAAGTACGGTCTTAAAGCCGCTCGTCGCGCTCCGCAGTTCTCCAAACGTTAATCATTTGTTTTGGAACTTCCTGGCATCTCTTCGGAGATGCCTTTTTTCATGTTATCGAAACCTTGATTTCTTTCTCCTATAATAGGAAACATGAAATCCAAGAGCATTCTTCCTTATCTTTATGCAGCCGTCTTAGTCCTTGGATCCGTTTTTGTTTTTGTCCTGACGAATCCTTGGCGCCAGATTTTTAAAAACAGCAATGAAGAAGTCGCAACCTTTGCCACATTTTATGCGGATGATGCTGTGGTGGCTTCCGCAAAAAGCCAAGCCATCGTGTATTTTGTTTGCTGTGGAATTTTATGCTTGCTAGGAATTGTGGCCTTCCTTTTTCAAATCTTATGGAATTATCAATCGATGCTTGTGACTTTGCTTGCAGTCTTAACATCGTTATTAGGCTGTGCTTTTGGCATCGTGATGTTTCGTGGCACCTTATCTCTCGAATATGTCTCTGGTGTAACGCTCGGTATCTTATTTTTAATTTCCTTGCTTTTCTTCCCTTTTTCTCGACAATCTTTTGAACGGTGGATGAACCGAAAATTGGCTAAAAAATAAATTTTTTGACGGATTAAAAAATAATGCTTGAGGTTTTCTTCTTAAGCCGTATAACTTGAACCATGAAGGGAATTTGAATATGAAGAAAACGCAAATTGCTGTTACCTTTTTGGCGCTTGCCACGTTAGTTTCTTGCGGGAACCCAGACGTCGTGGGTTCTAGCCAATCCTCCTCCTCAAAAGAATCCTCTCTTACTACAACATCATCTAGTTCGATACCCGTTGCTGCCGTCTATGGCATCCGTATTGATGTCGATGAAGGGGCAACGATCTCCGGTTTGCCAACCAAAGCCAAGGAAGGGGATATGGTTCGTTTTACCCTTCAATTAAAAGAAGAAAAGAAAGTTTTATATGTCACCATTGATGGTGAAAATGCCTTAGAAGCGGATTCAGAAGGAAATTATTCCTTTACGATGCCAGCGCATGAAGTAACCGTGAAAGCAGTGACGGAAGACATCCGTTATGCGTTAAGCGTGACTCAAATTGAAGGGGCAACGATTGCTCTTTCTTCGACTTGGGCGAAAAAAGGCGAAGAAGTGAAAGTACGGGTCACGATTTCTGATCCGAATAAGAGTTCTCCGGTGGTTCATGCTGGAGAAACAGAAGTAGAGATGAGTGTTGTAGGCGATCCTGCTTTAAAAACCTTTGAAGGGAGCTTTGTTGAACCTGGTGCCGCTTTGACTCTTCAAGTGACATTAAGCGATGCTCCTGCGAAGCTCTCCATCCAAGATCGCGACGGCGATGGCGCGAAAGTAAACGCTCCTAGTTCCGCTGCCGCTGGAGAAACAGTCACTTTCTCGATTACGTTAGAACCTGGCGTTGAAAGCGTGGGATTACCTGTCGTTTTGGAGATTGGTGAAAGTACGGATGAAGTCGAAGTTCCTTTGAAAGATTTAGGGAACGGATCTTATTCCTTTGTGATGCCAAACGTTCCGGTCGTCATTACGCAACAAACGAAAAATTCCATTTATCAAATTCACGCCGAAGTAGAACACACCGATCCATTGAACGGAAAGCAAACCTTGGTTATGGGAAAAGATGTGGTGGTTCCTTCTTTTGCCGTATATCAAGGCGAAGCTACTGTGGAAGTCACGGAAAACGATTCTTATGTGGTTGATCAGGTATTGGTAGATGGGAAGGCTATTGAACAAGGCGAAAATGGTTATTCCTTTGTCATGCCTGCGCACGAGGTGAACGTCAAAGTCGTGATGAAACCGCGTCTATATGCGATTGATTTGCAATCTTCGTCACACATTCGTTTGCGCGCTTTCGTAAAAGATCAAGAAGGCCATTATGCTCCTGTTCCTTTAGAAGGCGTCAATATCACGCAACAAGTTTATTTGAAGGCGGAAGCCGATGAAGGGTATGACGTTGACACCATCGAAATGATTGACGGCTCTCAAACTCGTGAGCTGTCCCTTGATGAAGATGGCTATTATTCCTCGATTTTTGCGACTCCTTCTTCGAAAGATAAACCAACCCTTTCTTTCCATGTTTCCGAAGCTGCCGTGGTTTTGAAAGAAGGCGATTTCTTACTTGGCTCTCATGAAGGCATCGCTCCTTATTCTTATGGATCGGATGGATACACCTCAGCTAAGGCTTTTGAACTTTCTCCTATTGGCAAAGGAATATTCTCTTATTCTTCGAATAGCATTGTTTTGCAACAACTCGACACGGATAAGCGCACCTTCGTCTTGTCTTCTGGTAGTTCTTCTTACTACCACGGCGCGTATTTTGAATCCGGCATGATATGGGTCTATTCCACTAGCGCTTATAGCGAAACTTCCGTCACTTTAAGTGACTTTAGCGCTCTCAATTTCTATTTGCCTGGTGGAGAAGCCGTCGAAACCAAAGAAATCCTGTCGGACAACAGTACCTTTAATTCAGTGAAACAATCGTTGATTCACTTGAAAGGTGCAAATCATGATGCCTATGCCTTTGTGACGATTTCTGGTTCTTCTTACACAAAATCGATCACGGTAAACGAAGCGAAAGTCGCTTATAAGAATGCCGCAACAACCTTAAAAGAAAAAGGCGCGGTGATGGAAGTCACTGTGGCTGGCGCGGTCTCTTATTATCACAATAACAATGGTCTTTTGGCGACTTACGTCAAAGGCGAAGAAAAGACTTATACGGGTGCATTTGGTTCCATTGCAGTGGATGGATTTGGTAATGCCACCATCACGAAAGATGGAACGACGAAGAAAGCAAACTACACCTTAAACGGTGGTGTCTTGGCGGTCAGCAATGCAACCGAAACGCTTTACCTTCGTTTGGCTGAAAATGATACTTATACCCAAATTCAATATGCGCCTGGCACATTAATTGGCGCAAGGCTAGATTCCTCATCCTATTTTGGTTATTTGCGCTTAGGAGAAGGTTTCCAAGCCTCCTTCAGCACAAATAGCTATACTCCGTCTTTAAACCCCATCAATGTCAATGCAGATGGCACTTTCTATACGAAAGACAAAGACGAATGGTTTGTCTTGTCTCCAGATGGAAAATCAGCCATTTATCGTTATTCTTCAAGTGCTACCTATTTCTTGTCGACCCGCGTAGACGAAGGTGCTTCATCTCATTGCGAAATCCAAGTGCTTTGGAGCAAAGACAAGACCGAAATGTTAGCCACATTACGGAATAATTTCACAGGATCCACCGATAAATCTTATGTTTCTGTCTATTATGATGGCACCCATTATGTTTGGGGCACATTAGATTCACCAGAAAATCTATCCACGGATGGACAATCCTTGAACTTCACCAAAGAAGACGGCACGGTTGTTGCCTTCCGCAATAATGGCGGGAAACTTCTTAATGAAAGCACCTTAGACGGATATCAAGGGACCTACACGAATGGAACCGATACTCTGGTGTTAGACGGGGCTGGCTCCGCCACATATAAAGGCGATGCTGGTTCTTATACATTAAATGATACGGATAACAACAAAATCCATCTGATCGTGGGGACCGCTTCTTACGATGTGACGTTAGATAAGAATGGAAAAACCTTTACTGCAGTCGAGGGAGAAACTGAAGTCTTTAAAAAGACATATGAGATCACTTCTTCGACAGCAAAAGGAAGCACCCTCCGCATTCCTATGGACAGTGGTGATAGTTATGCGGTTGGGGATAAAGTCCTAATCCAAGTGAGTGGAGTCAAGAACACAATCTATTACAAAGGCTCTGTGGCTTGCACTTATGCCATTTATGCGAAAGGGGATCGTTCCATGGTGTTAGCTAGTGGCTCTTATACCGGAAACGGTAGCCCGTCATTCGACTTCAGCTTTGAGTCTTCTAAGTCTTATGATGTGATATTGACCGTCACTGAAGCTTCTTCGGAAGATGATATCTCCGTCATGATAGAGTCAGACTATTATGGTGGCGAAGATTGGTGAAGTAAAATAACGTTTTAACGCCTTTCCCTTCGGAAGGGCGTTTTTAGATTCTGTGAATTCAATGGGGATGAACGTAAGATCCGGATCCGCACTCGGGGCACAGTGTGCCCCTTGCGGCCTCCCTTGCCTCATAAACGAACCCCTCGTCGGACGATATCGGCCCGTCCGTGTGCCCGAAATCTTCTGGTCGCATGCCAAAAGACAGCAAAAAGAGTTAGCATCCATGCGGTCTCCTTTCATTGATTTTTTGACCAAATATAGATTAATGGAGGAGGCCTTTTCTACACTCAAAACCGAGGAAAACTTCAAAAATCGATGGGGATGGCGAAAAACACATCCCCATTAGAATTTACAGGGCTCGTTTTTAAAAGGCGCCAGGTTTCCTTGGCGCCTTTGGGGGGAGAGATTAGTTTGAAGCGGAGTTGTCGTCTTCCGTGATTTCGGTAAAATCTTGATATTGGAACCGCGTCCCTTCGAAAGGACGATGCTCGTAATCACCTTGGTGGAAATCGTAGAAACTTTGCGTCTTGGTGACATCCACTGGATCGCCGTCGACGATGTTGGATTCGATTTTGTTCACCGTGCAATGGGCGATCTTGCCATCTTTGAAGGCAACGCCGGCGCCGGCATCGTAATAAATCGTGTAATTCATGCCTGAAGATCCTTGACGGGTATACGAGAAAGCAATCTCGAATTCCGCCCCACTCTTACCCCAGACATCAATCGTGGTTGGGTCAACATTTTTAAAATAATAGAAATCGCCTTGGATGTTTGATGAACCATTTCCATCATCCCGATAAAATTTATGGCCTTGGTCCATCAAAGCGAGCAAAACAGAAGGATAGCCTAAGAAATAAGCAGCAAAAGAGATGTCTAATTGCTTGGATGCTTGCTCTTCGTTCATGACCGAAGATTTGGTATAGCCATCCTTCATGCCGGTTTTATCGTACCCTTCATGTTCGATGTTATATTGGCGAATGTTATAAATGCGGCCATCATCTTCGTAACTTTCTTGATCGACGCAGAAGAAATTTTTGGCGTTGACTTGGGATGCGTTTTGGCCAGAGTCTTCTTCTTTGACTTCGACGTCACTTGCAGCATAGTACGGAGAATAGGTGTAGGTTTCGACAAAATTGTTTTCGTAACGGTTCGCAAGGAAAGCGTTTGTTCCCCCAAAGACTTGACCACTCGCGAGAGCAGAAGAATAAGTGAAATCGTTCTCTCCGTAGACGGAATTCACCGTTCCAGAAAGCGCGATCAAAGTATTTACGAAAAGGCGAAGACGTTCGTGATCCGTTTTGACGCTAGACCAGTCTAACCAATGGGCATATAGCGAAGAAGGAACTTTTTCCGAAGAAGTGAAATCCCATAAATCGCCGTTTTCCTTTTCGGTATACCAGCCCTGGAACAAATAACCAGGAACCATCGGATAAGAAGGATTGGTTGGGTCGGAGGAGACGTTTTGATAAACTTCTCCTTCGTGCCCAGGGCAATTGTAATAAAATGTCGCGTCGATAGGATTTTTGCTGCCTTGGTTTCCTCTCGATTGGCAAGAAACAAGGGCAAAAGCAGAAAGAATCAATAAGAGACGAGTAGCGGTATGTTTCATGATTATTTTCCTGCCTGGTAATCCAATATAGCGCTGCAGCTATTGCGCCACTCAGTACCATAAAGGCGGTTCGCGTCATCTTCCGAGAAAGGTAGATGGATGGTTTGCGTCTTGCCCCAACCGACGAAAGCGCGATATCCCATGGATAAGATAGAAGAAGGAATGCTTAACGATTTAATTCCTTGCGAATAAGCTAAGCCAAATTCACCGATTCCCTCTAATCCTTCAGGCAAGGTCAAAGAAATTAAGACACTGGCCCCTGCTAAAGCATAAGGAAGAATGGTTTTTAGACCGGCTTTCAAGGTTAAGCTCGTTTCGTTCCGTTTAGAAGCATAGGCATAAAGCTTTGTTCCATCGGCACTATAGAGCGCGCCATTTTCAGCGATAAAGGAGGTGTTCCCTGCCGCGACGGCATAGTCGACGATGTTGGTCACAAAATTGTTGTATGATCCTAAGAACGCGCCGATGCCTAATTGGGTTAAGGTGCTTGGGATCGTAATGGTGCCGGCCAATTGCGGATTGCCTAAGAAAGCTTCGTCCCCGATCGAGACAAGTCCTTCATTTAATGCCAAACCGGTGACTCCGGAAGCGAAGAAGGCTTCTTTGCCAATGGTCTTTAATGTGGACGGGAAAGTCAATTCGCCAAGCCCATCTAAATAAGAGAACGCCTCATCCCCGATGGAAGTTAGCCCTTCATGGAACGAGACACCGCTGATGTTGGCCATATGGAAGGCTTCTTTGCCAATGGTTTTTAAAGAAGTGGGGAAGTCCAACGCGACTTTGGAGTTGGAATTGAACGCAGAAGTAAATGCGCCTTCACCGATTTCTTGCAAGGATGAATTGAAAGTGATGCCCGTGGCCAAGACATGGACGCAAGCGTAATTTCCAATCTTAGTGACGGAAGCAGGGATTTCTAATTTTCCCGTTAAAGCAGGAGAGGTGTAGAACATCGTCTTGCCGTCGCTTGAAAGAACACTATAGGTATTTTCAATCTTCGGTCCAGAGCTGTCTTTCACGTAAAGGTTCGTTGGCTTAGGTGCGCTTTGACTGCCCCATGACCCAAAGACATTATTACCAAAGTTCTTTAAGCCAGTGCCAAAATTAATCGTGGTAATGTTGCTTTGTCCCGCGAATGCGCATGTTCCTAAGGTGACCAAAGAATTCGGGAAAACCACATTGGTTAAGCCGCCGCTGCTTCCCCCATAGGCATAATCGTTATCGTCGTCATAAGAAGAATCGCCAGTCATCCGCACAAATGCGGATTCGCCGATTTCTTCAAGGCCTTCTTCGAAGGTAATGGAGGTCAAACGGCAATCTGCAAAACCTTGTTCATCAATTTTCTTGATGTTGGAAGGAATGACCACGCTGCTTAAGGCCTTGTCTTCATAGAAACAGCCAACAGGAATCTCCGTTATTCCTTTTCCGAATTTGATCGACGAAAGTTTTTCCATCATCATGAAGGCTTCTTCACCGATGGTCGTGACGCTGTCAGGAATTACAATCGAGCGGATATTGAGGTTGTAATGGAAAGCATCTTTGCCAATGGTCTTTAAAGTGGATGGCAAGGTCAATCCTTCATCGATATAACGGACATCGCTTAGAGAGTGCGGTCCTAATTCTTCTACGCCTTCTGGGATCGCCAAACCATCTGTATTGTTGGCAACGGCAGCGTCGCTTGGCACCCAATAAAGGATCTTCTTATCGGCAGAGAAAAGCATATTGTTCTCTACTAAGAAATGGGGATTGCTATTGGTGGTTCCTAATGACAAATTTTTAATGCCGTAGCCATAGAAGAAGGCAGCATTGCCAAAGTACTCTAAGGAGGCAGGCAATTTCACTGAAGTAATCGCGCAATGAGAACTGGTTGGAGTGCAGAAGGCATAATCGCCAATCCGTTTCACGGTGGAAGGCAATTCTAAAGCACCTTTGATATAGCAACCGACGAAGGCACTGTCGCCAATTTCTTCCAATCCTTCAGACCAAGTAATCATGAATTGATTCGTAGAAGACAAATAGGTGGCAAAAGCGTGGTCCCCAATTTTCTTTAAAGAAGATGGGAAGGCAACGTTGGTGATCCTTTCATTTTGCATAAAGGCGGAAGAACCGATTTCTTCCAATCCATCATTGAATACGATGTTGCTTAATCCTACGTCGCCTTGTCCATAGAAGGCATAGTCGCCAATCTTCTTCAAAGTGGCGGGGCAGGTATACGAAGGATCATTCGTCAAAGCTTTCGGTGGGCAGAAGACCAAAGTGGTGCCGTCGCGAGTAAATAAGATTCCGTGTTCATCCGTGCGATAAACGGTGTTTTCATTCGCCACCGTGAACTTGGCTAGCGCGCGAGCACCTAAGAAGGCTTTTGGCGAAATCTCTATCACCGTCTTAGGGAAATTAATTTCGGTGATGTTGATTTTAGAAGCAAAAGCGTTCGGTCCAATCTTGGTAACCGGATGACTGCCGATCGTTTCTGGAATATCGACCGTGGAGGAATTTAAATCAATCACCCCTGTAATCGTTGCAGAATTATCTTCATTGATTTCGTAATAGAAGTTAAAAGCTTGTTTTTCGTAGACGGCAATCCAAGTAATGGCATCGTCGCCGGCGCTGACATATCCGGGGAAACGGGTAGAGTTTTGATCGCCGTCTTTGTACCAGCCAACAAATACCATGCGGGCTTTTTTCGGATTGTTGATGCTTGGATGATCGCCAATGAAAGTCTCGATCGTAAACGGATCTTCCCCGTTGTTTGGGTCAAAATGCAAAGTGACTTTCTCATCTTCATTGACTTGCCACTTGGCTACCAATGTGACGTCGCCCCAGATGCCTTGGTTAAAGGAGAATTTTCCGTCGTCTCCTACCGCGTACCAGCCTAAGAAAGTGCAATGATCCTTATAAGGATCCATGCTAGGCGCTTTTGCCCAGCGTCCTTCTTTGACTTTTTGCGGTTCAACGCTCTTTGGATCGTCAATCTTTCCTCCATTTAAATCGAATGAAACGGTGTAATAAGTCGCATCGTCGGGTTCGCCATTTTGGCAAGCTGCTAACAAAAGCGCGGCCGAAGCGAGTACATATAAAGCACGGGACGGTTTCATAAAATCCTTTCTGCGGACAAAGTTCGCATAACGCCCCCATTATATCGATTTGAAACAAGAATTCACTTCTTTTTTTTAGAATTCTCCTTAAAAATATAGAAAATAAGCGAAATTTTGAAGATTATTTTTTGGCAGAAAGAACCTTGTATTGGCAAATTGTCGTCTTCTTTTGCCATTTCATTCAAGAGCCGCACAAGAATAGAATCGATCTGATGCGATTTCGCTTGTCAGAGAAAATCAAGAGTTGTATATTAGTAAACGCCCACGGGCCTTTAGCTCAGCTGGTTAGAGCGTCCGCTTGATAAGCGGGAGGTCGATGGTTCAAGTCCATTAAGGCCCACCATGTGGAAAGAAAGCCCCGGGAACTTAATGTTTCTGGGGCTTGTTTGTTTCTGGGTGTTTAGCTCAGCGGGAGAGCGCTTCCTTCACACGGAAGAGGTCATAGGTCCAACCCCTATAACACCCACCAACCTACTTGCCGTCTTAGCTCAGCTGGCAGAGCAGTTGCCTTGTAAGCATCAGGTCGTAGGTTCGAATCCTATAGACGGCACCATTCGAAATTTTGCCTCGACGATTTGCTGAGGCTTTTTCGTAAGCGTAAATTTTATCCCGTTCGAACCAATTCGGATTGAATCGGATTAGGATTTGATGTTCCAGGGCAAAAGCTTTTCCAGTTCCTCTTCCTTTGG
>CADAUN010000035.1 GCA_902791085.1 uncultured Erysipelotrichaceae bacterium
CGTTTACGCACAGAATCAAAAGGCAATTCTTCAATACGGGGCGTTTCTTTTTCTAATTGGCCTTTAGGGAAGTGCATGGCGTTTGCAAAGGCAACCAAAGCAATTTCGGTCGGATCGCCATAAAGTCCTTCGTCAATTCCCGCGTTAGAGCAAAGCGACATCCCTTTTGCCAATAATTGCAAATCTGCATCTTGAGAAGAAGAGAAATCTTTTTGCTCCGTGACAGCAAAGTCCGTAAAGGCTTTCACAACGGTCATCTTATTTTGCGTTAAGGTTCCGGTTTTGTCTGAGCACACTACCGAAACGGCTCCTAACGTTTCGACGGATGGCAGTTTCCTAACAATGGTGTTTGCTTTCACCATTCGTTGAACACCGATCGAGAGAACGATGGTGACCACGGCTGCTAACCCTTCAGGGACGGCTGCGACCGCCAAAGAAATCGAAGACAAAACCGCTTCAATATAAGCAGAAATCTCTGTGTTTTTCACATCTAAAAAAATCCATAGCAAATCTACGGCAAAAACGACAACGACAATAATTAAAGTGAGAATTCCTAGTGATTTTGATAATTTTCCTAATGCTTTTTGCAAAGGGGTTTCGTCATTTTCTTCCGTATCTAGCGCGCCAGCGATTTTGCCGATTTCGCTATTCATTCCGGTGTTAACGACAATTCCTGATCCGCGACCATAAGTAACGGTGGTGGACATAAAGGCGAGGTTCACGCGGTCACCGATGCCAACTGGCGTCGCAAAAACTTTGGTGGCATCTTTTTCGACTGGAACTGACTCTCCGGTGAGGCTAGATTCATCAATTTTGAGATTCACTGATTCATAAAGTCTTAAATCGGCGCCGACGGTATCGCCTTCCTCTAAATAAACGATGTCTCCGGGAACCAAGGAACTGGCTTTGATACGTTGCCTTTTGCCATCGCGCAACACTGTCGCTTTTGGACTTGACATCTTTTTCAAGGCTTCCAATGAACTTGATGCCTTTACTTCTTGCACGG
The DNA here is from genome assembly GCA_902791085.1 of uncultured Erysipelotrichaceae bacterium. Classification (GTDB taxonomy): domain Bacteria; phylum Bacillota_I; class Bacilli_A; order RFN20; family CAG-826; genus UBA4951. Next base: position 1,007 of record CADAUN010000035.1, read on the forward strand.
TCCCAATGACGGCATTTAACAAAATAACGGCAAAAATGATGATGACGTCAGGCCAATCGCCGGTTTCCGTAAAGATAAATGGTTCACCCGCTTGAATCGCCCGAATGGTCTCATAAATGGAAATACCAATGGTGAGGGCAACCGCGGCAAAAAGAACAAAGATGAGAGGGTCATTCATTTGTGACAAAAAGATTTGAAACCAGTTCTTTTTCTTTTTCTCTTTTAATGCGTTTGGCCCGTATTGGGTTAATCTTTTCTCCGCCTCTTCTGCGGTTAATCCATGATTTAAATCGCCAGCATAAGTGGATAACGCTTCTTCTTTGGTTAATGCTTCCGCGCGTGTCTCGTTCATCTCGGTTCCCTCCTACAAAAAATGCCAAGGTCAAGCCTGGCGTATGCCTTAAGTATGGCTTTCCCCATACTTAAGTCTTGATTTTTGAGGAGGCTCCGGACGAATGCCGTGATGACGGAGACTTTCACCTGGTGGGTAATCTACTCCCTTAAGCATGACGATTGTAACAACGAAAAGATGGTTTTTCAACGAATTTTTGGCCTTATATTCTTCAGAGTTAAACGGTATTTCTCTTTGTTACAGAGACCATCCATACTCATCAAAGAAGACTATAATCTTAGTCATGAAAAACGAAAACGACGCTGCACTAGAAATTAAGACGCGTGAAAAACGTATCGTCCTCACTTCCATCGTGGGGATTGCTGGGAACCTTTTATTGGTTGTTTTTAAGGCCATCATAGGTCTTTTAGCTCAATCGGTATCGATTTTAATGGATGCCGTCAATAACTTAACGGATGCCTTGAGCTCTATCATCACGATTTTAGGCACGAAGTTAGCCAACAAGCGTCCAGACAAAAAACATCCTTTCGGCTATGGAAGAATTGAGTATATTACTTCCACTTTGATCGCCTGCTTGATTCTCTTTGCCGGCGGCAGTGCCATTTATGAATCCATTCGTTCTTTGATTGAAGGAACTGTGCCTTCTTATGACATGTGGGCAATTGTTATCGTCTCAGCTGCGATCATCATCAAAATTGCTTTAGGCATCTTCTTCCGTATCCAAGGAAAGAAAACGAAATCTGATGCCTTGCTTTCTTCCGGGACGGATGCCTTGATGGACAGCATTCTTTCTATTGGCACCTTAATCGGTGCAATCGTGATGTTGACCACCGGTGTCAGCATTGAAGGATATCTTGGTATCGCAATTGGTTTATTCATTATCAAATCGGGGATTGATGCTTTAAAAGAAAGCCTGTCGGATTTAATCGGCGTGCGAATGGATGGGAAGAGTTCTCGCGAAATCAAAGACTTCATTCGTGAAAAGCATCCGGAAATCCATGGGGTTTATGACTTGATTGTCAATTCATATGGACCAAATCGCAAGATTGGTTCTGCCCATGTTGAAGTGGATGATCATTGCAGCGCGAAAGAGATTCAATTCTTAGAACGTTCCATTCAAAACGAGGTTTATTTGAAATTCGGCATCATCATGACCATTGGCATTTATGCAGCGAACGATTCTTCTCCTCTTAGCAAATCCATCAAACAGGATTTAATTTCGTTAACAGAGAAAGAAAAGAACTTTTTGCAACTTCATGGTTTCTATGTGGACGAAAAAACAAAGAATGTCGTCTTCGATTTGATCTTCTCTTTTGATGAGAAAGACCCGCAAGCGACAGAAGCGCGTATCGTTAACGCGTTACAAGCCAAATACCCAGATTATCATTTCTCCGTTGTTCTCGATTCGAGTTTCACAGATTGAGTTTTTGCCTCAGAGAAACATCTCTTTCGTTTTGAAAACTTAGTTTTGTAATAATCTCATACACATTTGGAAAAAACGTGTAAACTATTGGTAAAGAAAGGGCTTACATCCATCGAGGAGTGAGTCTGCAAAACCATTAGTTTTTAGGAGGAATTATGAAAAAAACTAAGTTTGTTCTTGCATTATTTTCGTTGCCGTTATTACTGACTTCTTGCGGAGGAAAAGGCTCCGATAATCCATCACAAAACGACATCTTTACGGAAGCGGCCAGCTGGACTAATGCTCAACTTCTAGAAAAAGCGAAAGCAGAAACAGGCGACTTTTATGCCTATGGCAACACTTCGCGCATTGCGAATGCTGTGGAAAATTTCATTGCCGCCTATCCTGAACTTGGCTTAGACAAAAATCATGCCATCGGCACCAAATTGAAGGACGTCGAAATATTTACCAAGGTTTCTAGCGAATATACCGCTCATGATACTTCTAAGAATGCCTCGTTGGTGTTAATCCAAGACAGCGCTCAATTGAACAGCTATCGTAAGTCGACTTCGATGTTCGTGAACTATGTGAATGATTCGTTCCGGAATAAAGTTGCTGAAGATGACTTGGTGCCATTAGTGCAACAATACACCAATAAGCTCTTTATTTGGAACAACACAGCTGGCGAATCTGCCCCTGCCTTTACGAACGTTTGGGCTTTAACGGAAGCCAAATACAAAGACAAAATCTATTTCAAATCGCCGGATTCCGAACAAGTGAATATGAATTTCTTAATCACTTTAACGAAAGACAGCTGGGTGAAGAAGATGGAAGAGGCATACAAAGCTTATTATGGCAAAGACTATGTCAAATCTGCCGATTACAAGAATGCTTCTTATGAATGGATTGCAAAATTCTTAAAGAATGCTGACACTGCCTCTTATACCTCTGATACCAAGATGGCGCAAGGGGTAGCCGATGCCAGCAATAGCGACAAAGTCGGCTTATTTGTTCTTTCAAAGCTTCGGGATAGTTCCGTTAGATCGGAAAATCTTACCGTCGGTGCCTGGACCGAACAGTCAATTACTCCTTTTGCTGGATTTATGTATGCGATTTTCTCACAAATTTGTGCGAAAGCTCCGCGTCCTTATACCGCGATGCTCTTCACCAATTATTTGATGTCGAGTGAAGGATTCGCTCCTTGGGGTGGCGCGATTGGCGCTTATTCGGGCAATCAAAGCGTAAAAGAAAACGAGAACGATAAAAAGAATCTCGCGTTCTATAAACAAAATTTGGTGGTGGAAGATGCGGAGTACATCAACTCCGTCAAAGTCGAAGTGAGCGATTGGCTTAAAAAAGTCATGGCTGCCTAGTCGATTGGTTGTTTCTATTTCGTGACGGAGGCAAGGGTAACCTTGTCTCTGTCTTCTTTTCAGGAGGGTGTTTATGAGTGCCAGCGTTAATGCGTCGGCTACGCCGCCAATGCAGGGCCCGAAAAAGATTTCAGTCGCCCATCGGTTTTGGAATGGTTTTATCCGCTATTTTTCACAACCGGCGAACATCATTTTGGTGGTCATGGCGATTTTCTTACTCTTTTTCACGATATATCCGCTTGTTTCTTTGATTCGCTCCACTTTTAGCGTTTCCATTGGCGAAATTGTTTTTCCTGGGGTTCAATTAGGGAAGCCAACTGGCTTATGGTGGGAACGGATTTTTGCTTCCGACATGTCGACCACTTTGTTTTGGAAGCCTTTAGGAAATTCGCTTTATATGTCGGTGTTGGCCAGTCTGTTTGCCATTCTTTATGGCGGCATCGTGGCTTTTTTAATTACGCGCACCAATTTGAAGGGAAAGAAATTCTTGTCCTCAATTTTCGTTTTCCCTTATATCATGCCTTCTTGGACATTAGCGACTTTTTGGCAGAATTTTTTCCAAAATCCTAGCATCGGGACAGGCCGTGGTGGCATGCTTTATAACTTGTTCCATATTTCGGTGCCCTCTAGTATGGTTTATGGCATTGTTCCGTGTGCGATTGTGTTGGGGTTACATTATGCCCCTTTCGCCTATATTTTAATCGGCGGCACATTAAGAAATATGGACGCGAACTTAGAGGAAGCCGCGACGATTTTGAAAGCCAATCGCTGGAAAATCACTTGGCGGATCACGATTCCTATCGTCATGCCAGCCATTTTATCGACTTTCTTGTTGGTTTTTGCCAGTTCTATGTCTGCCTATGCCGTCCCTCAGTATTTAGGAGGCGGCCAATATGTTTTAACCACTTATATGAAGCAGTTTTTGAATAGTGGTTATTTTGGACAGGGCTACATCATTGCTGTCGTGATGATTTTCTTAGGCGTAGGGATTTTGCTGGCGAATCAATGGTTTACTGGTAGGAGAAAGAATTTCACAACGGTTTCAGGCAAATCCGGACAGGTCTCTTATATTAATCTTCGCGGTTGGAAATATCCCATTTCCATTTTGCTTGTGTTGTTGTCTTTATTTACTTCTGTTTTGCCGTTAATTACCTTTGCGTTGGAATCGCTTTGCGTCCGTTCCGGCGATTATAGCGAACTGACTTTGGATTATTGGATTTCTGCCACCTCAACGGATGCGCAAAACGGATTGAAGGGTATCTTCCATGAGCCATTGGTTTGGTTGTCTTTCTGGCATTCTTTGCTCCTATCCTTCTTATGTGCTTTAGTGGCAGGAACATTAGGGATATTAGTCGGCTACGCCGTGGCTAAGAAACGTGGCACCGTGCTGGCCAATTTAGTAGACAATTTAGCCTTTTTGCCTTACTTAATGCCTTCGATGGCGTTAGGAGCAGCCTTCTTATCCATCGGGACAACGTTAGGCCTTTCCAATTCCTTTTTCTTGCTTGTTTTAGTAGGTTCCATTAAGTATTTGCCTTTTGCCTCAAGAAGTGGCATTTCGGCCATGTTACAACTTTCTGGCGAAATCGAAGAAAGTGCCGTGATTGAGAACGTTCCTTGGTGGAAACGAATGTTCCGGATTATCGTTCCGATTCAACGGACCACCTTTATTTCTGGCTACACGTTACCTTTCACAAGTTGTATGCGAGAACTGTCATTGTTTGTTTTGTTGTCCACTAGCCACGATACCCGATTATTAACGAGCTTGTTAGATGACTGGATGCAATGGTGGCCACAATCCGCGAATGCCTTGAACTTGCTTATCATTGTGACAGTGTTGGTTTTTAACTTCATCATCAATCGCTTAACCGGCGCATCCATCGACAAGGGTGTAGGAGGAAAATAAAATGCCGAAAATTATATTGACTGACGTGGTCAAACGTTGGAAAAACTTTTATGGGACGGATCACGTCTCATTAGAAATCCCTGATCAAGCATTTGTGACCTTATTAGGGCCATCAGGATGCGGCAAAACCACCATCCTTCGTATGATCGCTGGGCTTGAAACACCGACGTCAGGAAAAATTCAAATCGGGGATCGCGTGGTTTTTGATTCAGATGCTGGAATCAATGTCCCCCCGAATAAACGGGATGTCGGTTTCTTGTTCCAAAATTACGCCTTGTGGCCAAATATGACGGTGGAGCAAAACATCACATTCGGTTTAAAGAACGTCAAAGAAACGTTGCCGCTTCATGCCTATGATCATATGACTAGAAGCGAATTGATTTCGATTTTGCAAGACGTGGATAAAGTGATTTCTCTTTATCACGACGTCTTAGGGAAAAATACCAAGATCGATGTCAAAGCGTTGACGTTACGTTATATCGATGAATATGCCATCTCAAAGATGACAGCAAAAGAATTGATCCAATTGGACCTTCCTCACGCAGCCGATCCTAAAGCACTAGCCGCGGAGAAGATTCAAAAATGCCGACTTCAAATGACAGAAATCGAAGCGCGTTATGCGGAAAAAGGCATTTCCATCAATTCGGATCATCAATTGGTGGATTCCTACGGAAATATCATCCAAAAAGAACGAAAACTGGAACCAGAAGAAATTGAAAAACGATTGCATTCCTCTGCACGTATCGTCAAAGTCGAAGAGTTTTTAAAACGTTATCCGGCTGAACTTTCTGGCGGCCAGCAACAACGCGTTGCCATTGCTCGTACCCTTGCTCCAGGACCGAAAGTTCTCTTTATGGATGAGCCACTTTCGAACTTGGATGCCAAATTGCGGCTTGAAATGCGGTCGGAATTGCAACGTCTCCATTTAGAAACAGGCGCCACCTTTGTTTATGTTACGCATGACCAATTGGAAGCAATGACCTTGGCCAGCCACATTTGCTTATTGAACAACGGGGTATTGCAACAATATGACGCCCCATTGACCGTTTATGATTCCCCAAAGAGTCTCTTTGTTGCTGACTTTGTGGGTAATCCTAGCATTTCTTTTATTGAAGCAAAAGGAAAACAAAATGCCGATGGCACATTGTCTCTAACCTTGTTCCAAAATCGTCACCTTTTATTCCGTCCTAATCAGCCATTCTCATTAGAAAAAGAACGAGAAGAACGGGCAAAGGAAGAAGAAAAGAAAGCGGAATTGCAAAAAGAACGCGAATCCCAAAAAGGGTATGTGGAGAAGGGGAATAAAGACACTTTCTTCAATTATCGCATTCCTATGGTGAGTGGCACTAAGGAACGGAAAGATGAAAAAGAAGTGGACGGGGATGATTTTGTGCTTGGCGTCCGTCCGGAAGCGCTTGGTTTAAGCGAAAAAGGAAAGGGAATGGAAGCCACTGTTTATTCCGTTATGCCTTCGGGCATGGAAACGACAATGCGGCTTGCCATCGATGGTTATTTATTAACTTCCGTTGTCTTTGGCAAAATGCGCTTTAAAATCAATGAGACCATTCATGTGGATTTTGCGAGCGACAACATCTTGTTGTTTGACAAGAAAAGTGAGCAATGCATTGCCCATGGATCGCTTGTCTTAGAAAAATAAGGGGACATTCTTTTGCTTTACGATTCAACTTATCTTCCTTTTATTTCAGCCCTGACAAAGGCAGAAACGGGCGAGGGACCGCGTGTTACCTTAGTCGTGCGCCGTGGCCAAAGCCTGGTTTATCCTTATTCGACTCGTCTACCTACCGAAAAAGCGGAACGCTATCCTTACCTTCGTGCCTTAACGCAACTATTGCTTTGGATGGTCGGCGGCGATTCTTTGTCGTGGATTGGCGATGAAGCCGAATATCTTGCTTTTGTTTCTCGTGCCAAAACCGATCCTGAATGCCTTCCTACCTTTCAAGAAATGAGCCGTATTTTTCATACTTCTTTCTCTTTTCAAAAAGAAGACACCATTCCTGCCCCTAAAGGGCTAAACATCGGTGCAAGCGGTTCTTTTAAAGGTTGCCGAATTGGCATCGATTTAGGAGGAAGTGACCGGAAAGTTACGGCTGCAATCGATGGAAATGTCGTTTTTTCTGACGAAACTTTATGGCTTCCGAAAGAACAAAAGGATTGGCATTACCATTATCAAGGAATTCTGGATTCTTTGGAGAAAGCAAAAGAGCATCTTCCTCGTATTGATGCCGTTGGGATTTCCACAGCTGGTGTAGTGATCGACAACCGTTTTGCCGAAGCGGCATTATGCTTCTCTGTTCCTTTAGAAGAGCAAAGGAAAGAAGTCCGCGATTTGTTTCTAACGTTGCAACAAAAAGAATTTCCAGACGTTCCCATGTTGGTTGCGAATGATGGAGATGTGACCGCTTTTGGTGGAGCCACATTGTTTCATCAGAATCATTTGCTTGGTCTTGCGATGGGAACTGGAGAGGCAACGGGTTATTTTGCTGATGGTCACTTTAATGGCTGGATTTTGGAACTTGGGAAAGCACCGTTTCGTTTTGATGACACTGCCGAAGCGCATTATGCCGTTCGTACCAAAGGGGCGGGCACAGAATATTTGTCACAAAAAGGTCTTCTTCGCTTAGCAAAAGAGGCCGGATACATTTACGAAGGGACGTTAGCGGAGCAACTACTTGCTTTCCAAAAAGAAGCGGTAGCAGAGGATCCAAGATGGTCCGAGTGTTATCGCGAAATGGGCGTTTATTTAGCCGATGCCATTTCCCTATATGCCCACTTCCTGCCCCTAGAATCCGTGCTGGTTTTAGGGCGTGTCATGAGTGGCAAGGGTGGCGACTTGATGATTCAAGTAGCCAATCAGCGACTTCAGCATTCTTCTCACCCTGTCAAAGTCTTTAGTGCGGACGAATCCTTTAAACGATTAGGCCAGTCTTATTTTGCTGCGGCATTGCCTAAGAGTAAGGCATAAACTAGCAATTCTTTTCAAATGTTGTAGCATTTGAGAGGAGAAAAATAAGAACATGAAAGTCTTACTGATTCAAGGTAGCCCCCATGCGAAAGGCTGCACTTACACTGCATTAAAAGAAGTTGCAGATACCCTCGAAAAGAACGGGATCGCCACTTCTTTGTATTGGATCGGAACCAAACCCATTCCTGGTTGTGTTGCTTGCGGTCATTGCGAAGCGACGGATCGTTGCGTCTTTTCAGATGGAGTCAATACGATTCTTGATCAACTTGACGAATATGACGGCATTGTGGTTGGCTCTCCCGTATATTACAGCGGGCCGGATGGACAGCTTTGCGCTTTTTTAGATCGATTATTTTATGCGGCAGGTTCAAGAATGTATGGCAAGGTGGCAGCAGCAGTTGTTTCTTGCCGAAGAGGCGGAGCAAGCGCCTCTTTCGAACGCCTCAATCAATATTTTTTAATGAACAACATGATTGTGGTTGGTTCTCAATATTGGAATCAGGTGCATGGCTTTACACCAGGGGACGTCAAACAGGATTTAGAAGGATTACAAACGATGCGTACTCTCGGGCAAAACATCGCTTGGATTTTGTCTTGCTTAGCCGCCGGAAAAGCACAAGGCATCAAAGAACCGGAATATGAAAACCCGGTCATGACGAATTTCATCATGCCGGGTTTTGCTAAGGATTAGCAGCCTTTTCCGTCTAAACGGCAGGATGTTTTTCCTTTTAAGACTTCGGAATAGGAATGCAATCCGACTTCGTTTGGTTCTAACGTCACACGCCCATCTTCTAAGACAAAGCAGGGAATGCCAACATCTCCTTCTCTTTTGTAAGGTTCAAAAACAGGGTTGGTATCACGTAAATCCAAGAATTCATGCAGAAGATGCACATCGCTTCCGATGTCGTAGTAGACGAAATTTGGATTGTTCTCTATCTGCTTTTTCACATAGGCGCAATAGGGGCATGAAGGCATGCCATAGATTTTAATCATAAGAAACTCCTTTCTTCTTTCTTCATTCTAAGAAAAAGGGAGAAAAATTCCTATTTATACGCTTTATTGCCGATCAAAAAAACGAGATCAAGTCATCGAATGAAATCAAACGCGTTTTGAATCTAGAACGAAGCTTAGATTTGTTAGAAAATGAAACTGCGTAGCAACAAGGCGAA
>CADAUN010000036.1 GCA_902791085.1 uncultured Erysipelotrichaceae bacterium
GACAAAACAATTTCCTGATCGACGACTTGATAATCATTCGTCGCCTTTCCGTTCACATAGACCGTAAAGTTGCCTTCTGGCTTTGCTAATCTTGCTTCTAAAGTTAAGCCTCTAGTATCGCCGCGCACGGAATCAATTTGTAGCCCATGCGGAAGAATCGTGCAATCGTAACGGACTTGATGGAAGAGCAAGTTCTCCATTTTCCAATAGGTCAAAGAAGAAGGGAGCTTTGGAGTGAACGAAAGAGTGTTGTCCTGCGATTTAAGTCCAAAGAAGCCGAAAGGAATCGCAGAAACAAGCAGCAACGATTCTAGGAATTCACCATCTAAGCCAAGAAGGCCTGATCCGCCACCTTCCGCACTATGGATGCCGGATTGAATGGTGATATTTTCCACGTTGCGATAATAATCCCAATAAAAATTCTGCGGTGTGACGATATCGCGGTTTTGCGTGAAATAATCGTAAATTTTTTGGTACCAATTTTCGATGGATTGAAGCCGTGAAAACGCGTTATCTGCCCCTAAAACTTGAATCCGTGCCAATAAATCATAGAACGACGTATACATAATCGCGCCGCCATATTGGACTTGTTTTTTCCCATAATCCGGATCCACGCGATAAGAGCCGTTGAAAGCGCCTTTTTTGTTGACGGTCGTCGCGCGAGGCGCAAATTCAAAACGATAAATGTCTTTTCCTTGCGAACCGCTTTCGTCTAGGGCAATCACGCGGTCACCATTGATCCAAGACATAATGGATTTGGCTTGTTCTTCGGTAGCAACGCCTTCTACGATGGCTTCGAGATTCCACATGGTGTAACCCCAATCCATCTTCTCACCTTGGGCATTATAGCCTTCAATAAAACGCCCCACTGAAGGATCATAAAAACCGGTTTTGGCCTCATCGTTGGTTTCCTCGCGCAATGCGGCTAAAACATCTTGCGCTTTTTGCGCCAAACTGGCGGAAGTTTCTTGATATTCTTTGGTGCCATAGGATTCTTTCACATCCGTTGATGCGGTTAGGGTTGTCGCTTCTTTTTTAGAAACAGGCAATTGATATTGCTCCGCTACCGCTTCAAGATAAGACAAGCTTTTTAACGCTTTATAAAAGAAAACGTTAGTTTGGAAATCATAACGGCTCATGAACAAGACGTCCCAATAGCCATTCGTCAAAGAATGAGAAAGACGGTCGCTGTCATTAACGAAATTCTTGTCCCCATCATGGCCAATCAAACGAGATTGATCATTCAAATGCCGTTCTTCGTCATACATCGAGAGCAAGAAATTCATGCCTTTTCGAGCGCGCGTCAATTCTTCTTGAAGATAGGAAAGATCGCCCGTCAACCGATAATCGTTTTGCAAAGCGTCAATGAATTTGCAAATGTTGTTCGTATGGCGAGTGTCATAAGCGCTTCGCACGTAATTGAGACCAAAGCGGCCGGTAAGCTTTCGTTCTCCTTTGGCTTGAATTTCAATTTTAAGCTGATAAATTTCTTTGTTTTTCAGCGAATTCCATTCAGGAGCAGCAAACATCGGCAAATAAACGATGTGCTCATAATAAGGAGTGAAATCATAATCGATGGCAGCAATGTCATGGAAAGAGACTCTCTTTTCTTCGCTCCAATCCTCTGAAGCGGAAGTTTTGTAATAAACATAGACATCATCGATCGATGAGGCGTCGACGGTATACATTCTTAAATCCAATTCTAAGAAAGGGGCATGCCAAGTAAAAATCGTGTGATCTTTGTCGAGTAACGGAGAAATAAAATCAATGCGGTTCAATCCCGCTTCATCGGTTTGGCCCATTAAAAGGCCTTGGTTTTGTGTGGCTGCAATGTTACTCGTCCACTTCTCATCCACGGAATTGAAATCCCAAGATTGGGCGAATCCTTCCGAGTCAGCGCTGGTCGGAAAAGGCCAGCCCATCGAATGACGGTTGTTTTGTGCAACGTCTTGGGTCAATGGTTTTGTCTCGTCGTCCGATCCCCAAACAAAGCCATAACGATCGACAGGAATCGTTCGTTGGCGATTGCGGATGCCTTCCAAACGATTGCTTTCTAATCCATTCGCAGAATCGAAATAGTCATACATCAAAGTAGACCATTCTTGCCAAAAGAATTCTTTGGCGTTCACCCCTGCTTTGACGGAAGTCACTTTCCAATCGTTGCCCTCTGGATCCACATATCCGACATGGCGCTTAAAATAGTCGTTCAAGAAGAAATCCAATCCTTCATCCGAAGAAGAGAAAGACAACATCTTCTCACTCTCTTTGGTATAAGAATAAGGAGTATAAGTAATTTCTTTATTTCCGCAGCTGCTTAGCAATAACAAGCTAAGCGAAGCAAGGACGAATCCTCTTTTCCGTTGGTTCATTTTGCTTTCCTCCTTTTCCGTCCTAAAAGAAGGCCGGTGATTCCTCCAGCGATAAGAAGGACGGCGACACCTCCGCCGATCACCCAACCTACCGGGAATGAATTTTGTTTGGTCGGCGTCAATAAAGGTTGCTCCGTATAGCGAACGTGGAAGGTCAATAAGGTTTCTTCCCCTCTTTTGATGGAATAAGTAGTAACAAGGACGTCTTCTGCGGTTTCTTCGATCGTATAGCCCGAAATTCCCATGACTAAGATTTGGTCTAAGCTAGGAGCAAAAGCAGAATCGATCGTGGCCCCTTCTTCTACTTTCTCTCCATCATAATAAACGGAGAAAGCTCCTTCTTTGCTTTGTTCCTTCCATGCATTTTGCTGATAAACAAAATCTTGGCGTTTTTGAATGGCGTTGCCAGAAGGGAAAAGGAAACCTGGAAGGAAGGAAAGCTTTAATGTCCCCTCTTTTGCCATCTTTGCCATCGGCTGATTCAAACTGCCTCCATGGGAGAAAGAAAGGCTAAAGACATTGTTGGCCGCTTGCCCATAGTGTCCCATCACGGAAACGGGGAAAGAAGGCGTATTGTCGCTTGCCATCCAGTGACAAATTGGTTCGTCATTAATTAACAATTTCTCTAAAACGGCAGATTTATATCCACCATAGACGAAAGCATCAAAACTATTTTGTTCAAAGAAGGTGTATTCAGGCGTATTGCTTTTCTTCACATTGACTTCGCAAAAGGAACGGGGCGAAGTGACGTAATAAACCGGTGAACCCGTTATTTCTTGGTCAAAGGTGATGTAGATAAACATATCATTTTTGGTTAAATCCGTCGGGATATAGGAAGTCACCGCATTCACGCTGATGGCGCCATAAGAATCGATATCGTTTTGAATGTCGGTCACCGATCCGCCTTTAAATTGATGGATGCGATAGGTCGCGTTAAGCGGAATTCCGCCTGGCGTCAATAACCCTTTTTCTAACGTCACCACATTGCCGGCAAAAGAGAGATCACGATTTAAAATGCCTTCGTAATCTTGATTCAGCGTCAAAATCAGATGGTAACGATTGCCAACAAATTCATAATGGGCGGACACTTGTTTGTTGCTTTGGTTGATTTCCGTTAAAGTTTTGCCATTAAAAGATATCTTGTCGCCATATTTTTCTTCCAAAGAGCCCATATCCGTAAAGGCTCCGGTCATTTGGAAGGGAATCCGTAACACATAATGACCGTTGTCGTCGGTATCCCAGCTTAAAACATTGTCCTCGATTTGATGGGCATCGTTTTGAATGTTTTCTACTTTTTGAAAGGAATCTCCTGTACGTCCAAAAATGGTCGTCTTGTCCACAATGTAATATGGCGACTCATAAGGATCGGTAGAAAAAGCAGGGAGCTCACATCCTTCTTCCACTTCTACGGTGTTCAAATCGTTCCCTCCTTGATAGGTAGGAGCTGAGATGGTGATAGAATGCCAAACGGTCCGGTAACAGATTTGCTGCAAAGAAGGAATTCCTAATTCCCGCAAAGTCTTGCCATCCAGTTTGATTTTGTCTAAATAATTTAAACTACCAGCCAGATGAGAGAAATCCTTATTGGCATAAGTATTGTAATATTGGAATATTTCTTCGTCGCTTTTTAAATCTGTAGGAGCCGAAGGCCAATTCGCGTCGTCGCTATAGAAAAACAAATCTGGGTTTCCTTTGTCCACATCTCCTTGACCATATGTGAATTTAGAAAGGGAAATATTTCCTAATGAATACAAAGAACCGGTGGTGCTTAAATCTTCTTTTCCTTGAAAGGCATAAGTGATGTCCCGTTCGGTCTCAAATCCCTTCTTTATTGTGCCTTTTTCTTTACTAAGCGATCCGTCATACGAGCGATAACCCGTATATTCCATGCTAGGAAAGGTCGTGCCTTGAGGAATGATTACTTGAGATAAGTTATCGTATTTTTCTTGCTTTAAAGAGATAGAGAAGGTATTTTCCTGACCCCACATCTGATAATAAATTTGGGCGCCGTCCATCGCTTCTCCAATCGTTTGAGACGTGCCATCTTTGGTGATGATCTCGATTTTGGTTAAGAAATTGTATTCGCGATAGCCTTCCCCCGGAATATAGGTTGCTGCGCCGGAGTAGTCTGTATTCGTCAAATAAAAGGTTAAAACGTTGTTGTTATGGTGTTTCATCCCTTTTACGGTGGTTGCCACATTGTTTTCTTCTAAAGCTTTAACTCCAACGAGAGGAGAGGAAGAAAAAGAAGGAACGACAAAAAAGGATAAGGATAGCAATAGAGAAAGCTTTCTTAATTCGTTTTTCATTTGACTTAATTTTAAAGAGTCAGGACTAGAAATGAAGGCTAAGAAGACAAGAAGACAAATAATGAAAAAAGGTCACCGGGATTTGAAAAATATCAAAGATCTTGTTGCCGTTGCACATCTTCGTCTTCAAAATAACGTTTTTTAGCACGGTAATAGGTCGGTAAGGACGTAAAACCGGCTTCGGAGACAATCTGTTGCAAAGACTTTTCGCCCTTGTTATTCGCCAAAGCGACAAAGACTTGCTTCAAACGAATTTGATTGAGATAGTCGCGGAAATTACGGCCGATGATGGTGTGAATGCATTTAGAGATGTATTCCACAGAACGGTAGAACACATTCGATAGACTCTCTAAACTTAAGTCTTCTTGGTAATGAGCATTGATATATTGCACCAACTTCACGCTTAGTGTCTCGTCAAAGACATCTTGATCTCCTTGACGCAATGGATAATTTTTCACAATGGCGCTGGCCAACAAATTGAAATATCCAACATTGGTCAAATGTTGGGTGGAGCCTTTACGATTCCATTCTTCAACCAAAGAAAATATCTCTTGGTTTTTCGCCACATCGTTCATTAACAACGGAAAGTCAGAATGAGGAAAATCTTCTTTGAAAGTAGTGAGATAAGTAGAAGAAACCATCATCACCAAAGCATCAATCTCCCCTTCCCATTCATAATGGTGAATGGCAAAGGAAGGAACGTAAAAAATCGCACCATCGGAAAAAGGGATTTCCCGATCTTTAACAAACGCGCGCACGTGACCTTTTTTGAGCAAAATGAATTCAATGGACTCATGAAAATGAGGCGCCGCCTTTAAATTCGATTGTTCCCGAAGAAATAAAGAATTCGGAATATCTGCTTCGTTGATGTAAAACAACATACCATCACCTCTTGGATATTAAACATTCTCATTTTTTGAGGATGAAGATACTTCTATTATTTTAAATTTTGAAGAACCATGCAATAGAAAAATGAAAAATTAAAGCATTAATCGAAAAATATTAAAAATATCTCGACGATAAATTTTCATTTTTTAATCTTGTAAATTCTCAAAAAATAAATGATTTCTAATGATTTGACTTATCCTCATCCGGATAAATTCCTTTCTTTAGCAACTCTAGATAATCCTTTTGATTGATCAAAGGATCATAAACCGACAACGCATAAAGGAAAGAAGCGAACATCACCAAGGGAAGGTAGAAGAAAATAACAACAGCAAAACCGATATAGCGAAGAAGCAAAGAAGGAATCCAATCTAACATCAACGGAGCAACGAAAGCAATGGCGACAGCCAATGTCCCTAGAAAAGAATGAAAATAAGCCGTATATCCCCCACGGAAGCAACGAAATACCGAGATGGAATAAATTTGCGAAAGACAAAGAGAATGGAATGAAGCAGGGAAAACGGCAAAAGCAATAATACCGAAAAGAATCCCCGAAACCAAAGAAGGATAAATCTGCCACAAATCCCCTAACGCTCGTAAAAAGAGAAGTAAACCGATAAGAAAAGATTGACATAACGCTTCGGCATAACCGTTTTTGATTCCGCGAAAGAAGTCGCTCCAAAAGAACACTGGCTCATCCCAACATTCTTGTCGAAGAATGCGGTTCACTCCCGCGATGCCAAGCGAAAAAATCATTCCCAAAGGAACGAGCAACAAGGAACGATAAAATCGGAGAGAGAAAAGCGTTTCTTTTGCTGCCTCTTCATTCAGATCAACGCGACTGATGGCAAAATCGCTCGCCCCCATAAAAAGCAATAAAGGCGAGGCAAAAAGGAGCAAAATGGCACCAAGTCCAACAAACCGCCACGGATCCATCTTAAGTCGGTCAAAGAAAGCCGCTCTTCGCGTTTTTGGCAAATCCGAATAGAGATAATCGCGCGTTGCTTTTTTCATTCGGTAAAAATTCCTTTCAAAAACGAAGTGATGGTTTGGTTTTCCGCGAAATGAATGCGATCCCCTGCGTGATAGGCGCCCTTTCGAAAACAAAGATAATAATTCTCTTCCGTATAGGATATATATTCTTGCCATTTTCCTTGCTTTGTTTCGGCATCATAAAGCAAAAAGCCATAGAAAGAACCATCTTTTTGAGCATATTTTGCTTCTGGAAAAAGAGATTTAGCCTCACTTTCCGAAAACGGCGCACAATAAGAAAAATCGGTTTCTAGCAAAGAAGAAGGCAATACCAGGCAAGTCGAATTTCGTAATCCTAATAAAGAGAACATTTCTGCATAATCATTATCGTTTGGATCATACGCGTAGACATTCGTTTCTTCGATTCCTGGTAACGCCATCGATTCGATGTTTTCTCTTAGGCCGGGCGCATCAACGTGATGGGCCGCTACAAACAAGCCAAACTTGGCTTCCTCTTTGACGTTCGTTTTCGCAAGAAACGCCAAATCGCTAATGACATAAGCTACAACAGCCCAAATAAGAAAGAATGGCCAACCGTGACGGAGAAACCTAGTTTTCGCATTCATGTTTCAATACCTCATAGGCTGTTAAAAACGTTCCACTTTTTTCGTAACGGATGACAGATCCTATCGCAAAAGGCAATGGCCCAAACGTCAAATCGTAATAAAGAGAATGAGTCTCTTTCCCATTGGTGAAAACCAATTTCACGGTTTTCCTTTCGTCTGACTCGCTAAAAGGCTCGCTCACTTGTGATAAGATACCCTCTTCAATTTTTGGCTTTGAGGAAGCAATCCGATAATAGGTTTTCAGACGGTGACGAAGTGGCAATAAATTTTGAAATAGCCCATAAATCACAATCCAACCGCCTAAAAGATAGAAAAAGAAAGGGATGAAAAACATCCAATGAGAAGTTTTGGACGTGAAGAAGAGAAAGGAAAGGGAACCAAAAACAAAACAGGCGAATGCCAAAGAAGCGGTGAGTACCCAATGGAAACGGTAACGCTTTTTTAACGAAAGATAATCTGCCTGGTGATAGAGTTCTACCATTGAAGATCTCCCTTATACGCCATGACGTTTGGATTCGTAGAACAAGCAAAGTCTTCTTTGCTCCCATGAAACATCATGTTCCCCTTTTCCAAAATATAGACATCGTCCGCCAAAGAAATAGCCTCTTCCGAGGAATGGGTGACATAAAGAGAAGTCACTCCCGCGGCGTGAAGCAAAGAATAAAGCATAAGGCCTTCTCTTCTTCGTTCCGTCGGTTCTAAATGAGAAAACGGTTCGTCAAATAAGCAAAGATCGGGGTTCTTAATTAAAGCGCGGCCGATCGCAACGCGCTGCTGTTGTCCAAGTGACAAATAACGAGGCTTTCGCGTCAACAAAAAAGAAAGACCCAAGGAATCGGCCATCTTTTTCACGCGGGAAAGAATCTCCTCGCACGGACATCCTATCGCTTTTAAAGGGAAAGCCATGTTGTCAAATACCGATAAAGCAGGATATAAGGCGAATTCTTGACTGACATAGGCGATATTTCGTTCTTGAATTGGCAAATCCAAGGCGTTTACACCGTCAAAAGTCACTTCTCCTTCATATGACGTTAAGCCGGCGATGACACGAAGCAAAGTGGTTTTTCCTTCTCCCGATCGCCCTAAAATCGCGCTAAAAGAACCGTCCGAAAAAGTGGCATTTAAATGGTTTAATGGCTTTGCCTCTTTTTTGTGCCTTTTTTCAGGAAAGGTAACGCAGACATCATGCAAAACAATTTGGGGCATAGCATGATTATAGCGATTTCTTCTCTGGTGCCACGGAAGAATTCTTTTCTAACATCATCTTCCTTAAGGTTTCTATTTGATTCGAAGAGATATTGAATTCTGTGGTGAGATAACGTTCTATCGCTTCTTTTATACTTCCATTCGCGTTGCCATAATGCTCTTTCATTAACGAATTCATTTTGCCAAATGCGACATAGAGGCTGCCATCGTCTTGCATCACTCCTTCAGGTGAGAAATCCCCTGTTTCTGAATCAATGGAGCTACGCCATCTTTTGCCAGAACGGGAAAAAGAAGTCAGTTCAAAATCGCGAATCAAGTCCTCTTCTTTCCATCCAAGCAATCCTTCGATCAAATAAAGCAATGTTCCCGTGCGATCGGCGCCGGCGTTGCAATGGATATAAATCGGATAAGAAGATGGGTCTCCTAAGGCTTCAAAAATCTGTTGCAATGAAGTGGCAGTTCTTGGGTCGTATTGGTGTGAATGTTCTTTGTCTTCATAAAACGGAAAAATCATGCAAGCCGGCATCATCGGTGCCTTCACGTATTTCGCCCCTTCTATCACGGAACGATCTTGTCCACTGTCATCTTGATT
Source organism: uncultured Erysipelotrichaceae bacterium (assembly GCA_902791085.1). Taxonomy (GTDB): domain Bacteria; phylum Bacillota_I; class Bacilli_A; order RFN20; family CAG-826; genus UBA4951. Next base: position 8,960 of record CADAUN010000036.1, read on the forward strand.
CGGCGTTCTTAAGTCAATTTCTGTTTGAATGCCTAAAGTTTGCAAAGTCTTTTGCCCGTTGTCGGTTAATGCAGAAGCGTTCTCCACTCCATTTAGCCGACTGCCACGATAAATTCGTTGATAAGAAGTCCGCTCCCCCTCTTCGTTTAACCATCCCCCAATATCACGCACATTCCATGCGCCTTCTAACCCAATCGGACGAAGCGTATCTTTGGTAGTCTCAAAGGAAGAAACAAGAGAAGAAGCAACGGGGACGAAAGGATCCGAATTGTCTTTTCCTAATTCCACTTTCCAAAAATAGCGTTGTCCAGGAACAAAAGCGGTATATTCGTCAAACGTATTGCCATCCACTTCATAAGACCAAGAGGAAGACAAATCTTCTTTTTCTGAGAAGGTTAACCGATAATGGCCAGAAGATTTGGCTTTCCAAGAAAAAGAAACGCGTTGCGTGTCATAAAATGCAAGGCCGCTATAAGTAGAAAGATAAGATGCTTCTTCTTGAGACGAAGTCAAAGCAAGATAGCGTTCCGCTCCTGCATCTAAAACAGCAACAGTCTCCCCTGCTTCTGGTTTTAAAATGTCAATGGTAGGAAGATGATTCTTAGGAGCGCAGGAAAACAACAAAAAACTAAGCGATATAATCCCTAAGAATCTCTGTTTTTTCATAATTTCAAGCCCGTTGTGGCAATGCCTTGCGTTAATTCTTTTTGGAAGAAAGCAAACAAAATCGCGCAAGGAAGCATCATAATCACGCCAGCCGCCATTTGAACATTAGGAAGATTCGCGCTGTTGCTTGCCGTGGCAAATTCTTTATAAAGCGCTAATGAAATCGTCCATTGTGATTGACGGTCCCCGACATACATCATCGGTCCTTGGAAGTCATTCCAAGTGGCAAAGAAAGCGGTCACCGCGATATAAATCAAAATGGGTCGGATCATCGGCAATATGATTTGCCAATAGATACGGAAGGAGGAGGCTCCGTCTAAAATCGCTGCTTCTGTCAAAGAATTCGGGATGCCTTTCATAAATTGGCGAATCATTTTTTTGTGCCAGTTCGTGAAATACTATTGAATGAAACCCGCATATGTGCTATACTGATAACATATTGATGATAATGCACAAAAGAATATTCAGGCAAACACATTTATCATCATTTTTGCAACATCTATATGCAGTCATTTCA
>CADAUN010000037.1 GCA_902791085.1 uncultured Erysipelotrichaceae bacterium
TTTGGGGCCGTTCAAGAGGATGCTAAAATTGGCATCTTTGGACTTCGCTATCATCTGATGAACCCGTCGTTATGGATTATGACGGTTGTCACAACCGTTTGTTTAGCGTTGGTTTATCTTGGAATCGATGCCTGGCTTGCGCGAAAGAAAAATTTGTCTGATACCATTCGCCTGTCGGATCTGACAACAAAAGGAGATATATACCATGAAAATTAATCCAGAAGTGAAAAAAGCGTTGGAAGAAGGAAGACCGGTTGTTGCCTTAGAAAGCACCATCATTTCGCACGGCATGCCCTATCCAAGGAATGTGCAGACGGCTTTGTCGGTAGAAAAAACCATTCGCGACAACGGTGCCGTTCCAGCGACCATGGGCATTATTGACGGAGAGCCGATTGTCGGCATGACGCCAGCCTTAATTGAACAATTCGGAAAGCGAAAAGGCATTGCGAAGGTATCAAAACGTGATTTTCCAGTGGTGTTAGCAAATGGCGGATGGGGCGCCACTACTGTCTCTGGAACCATTTTGATGGCTAAAGCCGTCGGCATAGAAGTTTTTGTAACAGGTGGTATCGGTGGCGTACACCGTGGCGCAGAAAACACGATGGACGTATCGCGTGATCTCTATGAATTAGGTGAGAATCCGATTACCGTTGTTTGTGCCGGATGCAAGGCTATTTTAGACATTGATAAGACCCTTGAAGTATTAGAAACCCAAGGGGTTACGGTACTTTCTTATCAAGAAAAAGGATTTGCGAATTTTTATTGCCGTAATTCCGGGAAGCCGGTGGATTATGTTTTTCAAACCCCAGAAGAGGCGGCCAGGATCATCGATGCCAGGCGAAATCGCTTTCCTTTATCAGGCGGCATCTTGATTTCTAATCCCGTTCCAGAAAAATATGCCTTGCCTCATTCTTATATCGACGAAATTATTGCAGATGCGATTCGCGAATGCGATGCGAAAGGGATTAAAGGGAAAGACGTGACGCCATTCTTATTGGCCAGAATCGCCGAAATTACCGGCGGACGCAGCTTAGATACCAACATTGCCTTGGTCTTAAATAATGCAAAACTTGGCGCCCAAATCGCCGTAGAATACGCGAAGCTTAAGAAGACTCGTTGATTTATGATTACTGAAGCTCGTTTTAAACTCGCTCTACGCGAGATGATGCAAAGCAAACCGTTAAGTGAGATCAACGTCACAGCTTTGTGTGAGAAACTTTCCTGCCATCGTCAAACCTTTTATTATCATTATCAAGACCTATATGATCTTCTAGAATCGGTATATTTAAATGAAGCCGTTCCCGGAATCGACAAAGCCAAGGACTTGGCGGAAACGCTGGATGCTTTATTGGACTACGCCATACATAACTTCTCTTTCTTGCGTTCTACCTACCAAAGCGCCGCTTCTGATTTAGCCGATGGTTTCTTTTACAACAAAATCATTGCCAAGATGTTGCAGTTTTACTCCTCTCACTCCGCCTCTGGCATAACCAAAGTTTCTTATCGGAATGTTTGCCGTCGTTTTGCAAGCAATGTTTCGCGTGAATTTGGTTATTGGTTTGTTCAACCGGATATGTCACAAACGAAATTGGAAAGAGCTATGAGACGTTATTTAGCGGCGGCAAATGACGTTCTCTATCCGGCTTTTATCACCTTAGGAAAGGAAGAAAAGAAGCGATGATTGATTTTCAATTTATTTCTCCGACCAAAATCTTTTTTGGCCACAAGAAGGAAAATGAAATTGGCAAGATTTTGCGTGATTACGGATATCACAAGGTTTTGATGGTCTATGGGCAAGGCTCCATTAAGAAAACGGGTCTTTATGATGCGATTGTTTCCCGCCTAAAAGAAAACGGGATTGAATATATGGAATTGAGTGGCATTCCTGCAAACCCAGATGTTAGTTTTGTTCGAAAAGGCGTTGCTATCCTAAAAAAAGAGCCGGTCGATGCCCTTCTTGCCATCGGCGGTGGCTCAGTGATTGATGTGGCAAAATCCATCGGCGACTCTTATTTTTACGATGGAGATCCATTGGATTTCAATTTGGGAAAGGCCACTCCTAAGGCGTGTCTTCCTATCGGCGTTGTCTTAACCATCGCTGCCGCAGGAAGCGAGACTTCTCCTTCTTGCGTGATTTCTGACTACACAACAGGTTTCAAAGGAGGGTTCAATTCAGATTTGCATCGTTGTCAATTTGCGATTGAAGATCCGGAACTTTTATTGACTTTGCCTCCCTATCAAATGGGTGCTGGCATCATCGACATCATGATGCATTCGATGGAACGTTATTTTGATGCCCCATCGGATTCGAATCAGCTATGTGACGCTTTTGCGTTGGCTTTGTGCCGCAATGTGTATCTTGCTGCCCTACATTGGTTAAAGGGCCCAAAAGGCTACGATTCATTGGCCCAAATTATGCTGGCGTCCAGTTTGTCCCATAACGATTTAACAAACATCGGAAAAACAAAGGCACCCTGGCAAGTTCATCCTTTGGAGATGGCGATTTCTGGCTACAATCCAAAAATTACACATGGAGCGGGATGCGGCGTCATCTATTTAGGCTGGGCAAAATACATTTATCCGCAAGAGACACAACGTTTCGCTCGTTTTGCGCGCGAAGTTTTTGCGCTTATTGAGCCAAACGATGAAAAAGCCGCTATAATAGGCATTACCGAAATGGAACGATTCTATCGCCAACTCGGTATGCCAGTTCGTTTAAATGAACTTGGCGTTACATTGAATGACTTGCCTTCTATCGTTAAACTAGCATCGGGTAATGGCACACGTGTGATTGGCACTTACCCCCAGTCACTAGAAGCGAAGGATATGGAAGCGATTTATCGCCTTTGCTTATAACATAGGAGGATTTTCTTTATGAAAAGAAATGAAGGGATGGGCTGGTTAGTCTATCTTTTGATGTTGGCGGGTGCGGCCGGCGTGGGATTAGGAATATTACGTCCGGAACTAAGCGCGCACGGCACTGGCGTGTCGATGAATAGCATCTTGGTTGTGATTTTGGCTTTGATTGCCGGCATCATTTTAACTGCTGTTTTGCTTGAGTTAGGGCATTTGATTGGTGCGAAAATCGGCCGATATCGCATCGATAAATTCTCGGTTCTTGGATTTCAATGGAAGCGGAAAAAAGAATCGAAAAAATTTCGTTTCTCTTTCTCTTTTTCCTATGATGGAATCACCGGTGAAACCATGATGGCACCGAAAGATATCGAAAAATCAAATCCCAGACATGCGATTTATTTCCCATTGTTGTTCTTGCTTTTAGAAGCGGCCATCTGCGTGACTTTAATGGTACTCGGCGTTTCGTTACGAAAAGAAAACTCCGCTTGGCAACTCGCTTATATTTTCGGCTTGGTGATTTTAACCATTGCCTTAATGATTCATCTTTACAACATTTTCCCTGCCGCATTGGATGCCAAGAATGATGGTTATTTGATCACCATTTTGAATAATCAGACGAACGTGATTGCCTATAATGCCTTGTTGCTTGCTGACGAGAAAGCAATGTTTGGGGAACCTGCCCCAGAATTACCCGTTTATTCGGAAGTTACCAATTTTACGAATGCGTTAAATCAAGTTTCTATCTACCATGCTTTAGAAGAAAAAGACATTGAAAAAGCCTTAACCATTAATGAGTACACGATTAAGGCACAAAATCACGTCTCCAAAAACGTCTATCAAAACGCGATGGCTCAAAAACTTTCTTTGAAGTTACTATACGGTGATTTTCAAGAAGCGAAAGAACTTTATATCAATTTGCCATTAGAGACCAAGAAATTTATTGCCAATCTATCCACTGCCGCCGCTGTCCGTGCCTATGTGCTGGTTTCTGGATTGGTGGAAGAATCAGAAAATGAAACCAAAACTGCTTTAGCGCGTTGCGACAAGGCAATTAAATCTCTTCCTGAAAGTGTGCGCGCTACGGAAGAAAAACTGATCATAGAATCCGTGAAACGAGTGCAAGAAAAGCATCCTGAATGGGACTTCAGTGATTTCTCTTTCAAAGAGGACAAACCCGTTGAGACGGCTGAGAAACCGGAAGATTCTTCTAATGAAAAGCCAGAAGGGAAAGAAGCCAAAGAAGCAGAAGATAATCCTTCTGACCATAAAAAAGACGAACAATAAGTCTTCTCAAATTCTTTCACCCCTCGTTCGCGAGGGGCTTTTTCTCGCCCCGTTTAAATGTGCATAACGCGAGAACGAAAAACCGCCGCCTTGCCGACGAGAGAAACTAGGCACATTCGAAGTCGCGTTCCTATAAGGCAAAATCCCCATCTTTGGGATTACCCGATGGATTGTTGATGGCAAAAGCGAGGGTTTTAAAGGCGAGATATAAATGAATCCGCGGTTAAATAAAGCGCAAACCTCATCAGAAACTCAATGCTAAATTCGTCAAAACATCACGGAAAATATAATGCCAATTTTTTAAAAAATAAATCATAAATTGACTAAAATATAATATGGTTTATTGACGAAAAATAAAAAAAGAAAAAGCAACTGGATCAATTGTTATTTTCGAATGATATATTTCTAGAAACGAAACTTTTTGTTGTCTTCAATTCGATTAAACGAATGAAAAGAAAAAACGAAAAATTAACCCTCTTACTTCTTGTCTTTTAATGCTTCCATAGGGAGCGATAAAGATCACTCGAAAGAAGTTTGGAAGCAGTTTTGGCAGGGAAGAAATGCGAGACTTCCATCACATCGTTTGCAGACAAATGCTCTTTGCGCGCGTAGTTCGCTAACAAAGAATAGTTCTTCTTGATTTCGCTTAAAGGAGCCATGGTAATATAGCTCAAAAATGCATTGGTGGTTTGGTTGTATTTATCAATAGGATAATACGGTTTGCGCAAGACAAAACGTTTCTCAAACATATAAACATTTTTCTTCCCGGAAGTAGCTCGATTGGTCATGATTTCAATTTTGTCATCCAAAGAGGGCTTTTTTCCTTTTAAACCATCCAAGAAATTTTGCCCCGTATAGAAGCCGTAGATTTCGTTTCCCTTGGCGATATAACGCAACTCTATTGCCTTCAAAGCGCTAGGTTCCTCGCTACCGGGCAAATAATAAACACCATAAGAATAACGTTCCAGATCGCCGGATTTGGTGAGACGTAACAACTCTTCTTTGACGGCTGCATCGGTCATGCTTTTGTCATGAACATCAGATAAGAAGAAGAGCTCTCCTGGCTTGAATTTCTTTTGAATTACGAGAAATAACTTACTTTGCACAATCGAATTATATCACGAACATAAAAAAAGGTAAAAAGATAACTTAAAAATGGATAAAAAATAGGTAACATCGAAAGAATATTTTGATAAAAAACATTAAAATGAACGAAAATTTGTTATTTTCAATTCGAGAGATGTTTTCTAGTGACGTTTTCGAGTTATGCAGACTATTCTCTTCTGCTTGGTCTCTTTGCCATGTCGTTTGTCTCTATTCATTACATGTAGAATCGCGTTGGCTTCTTGGTGTTGCTTTTCTATCTTTTTGAAGTAGCTTTTTGCGCATTAAAAAACATGCCAAAAACAAGAACAACCTCCTTTGCTAATTGCTCTTATAAAGAATAACGACGCTTCTCCTAAACCCTTTTTCTAACGCTTTGTTTGGGAACAAAAAAGGTGGCCAAAGCCACCTCCTCATTTTTCGTCAATCTTTACTCTTTACTACCGCCAATTGACATGGTTTTGATCAAGGCATTTGAACAGCCAATTCCACTAGCAATGAATTCGTATTGGTCATCAAATCCAACAACGTCTTTCATCATCTGGAGAATGTTGCCTGCCAAGGTGATTAGATCTAGCGGTGTGGAAATCTTACCGTTCTCAATACGGAAGCCTTGCGCTTGGCACGAGAAGTCACCCGAATTCGGATTGAGGCCTTGGCCTAGACCAGTAATGTCGGTGACGAAAACGCCATCCTTGATTTTTGCAATCAATTCGTTTGTTGTCTTTTTTGACGGTTTCACAATGACGTTGGTGGAAGACGTTCCGATCTTTCCGCCGGCAACCGTTCCGTTACCAGTAGATTCGCGTCCCGCTTTCTTTGCCGTTTCGCGATTGTAGAAGTGTGTTAATAACACCCCATGGTTGACGATTTTTTTGTTGGTTCTAGCGACGCCCTCTCCATCGTAGTAAGTATAGAAGGGTCCGGGCAGCAACGGTTTTTCGTCAATGTTTACAACGCGTGAAGCGACCCTCTTTCCTTCCAAGCCTTCGAGGAAGGAAGAATGATGTTGGACTTCATCTGCGCTGTTGGCATCTAAAAAGACTTCCAACAAAGCAGCAAAGACATCTTTCTTTAACAACACTGGATATGGTTTTGGTTCGCAAGGCTCGCCTCCGAATTGATCGATTCCAGCCTTGACGATTTTTTTGACAAAGAAATCGATGTCAATTTTGGAAAGATCGTTTCCAAAAATGTAATCACCGCTTGTCTTGGTTTCATCCCCTCGTTTTACCACCACGCTGGCACTGATGATGAAGTAGTTTCGCTTTTGCTTGAGTTTTAATCCGAACGAATTATAGAACTCAGAGACAAGGTTGCTTTCGCTATAAGAAACGTTAGGAACATCACTGACTTCAGGACTAAATGCATAAAAGCGATTTTCTATTTCTTTAATGAGTTGAAGCTTGTCAGTGATTGGAGTCTCAGCTAATGACTTGTTATAGAAATTTCGTTTCTTGTATTTTGGCGAGCCAGGAAAGATACCTACGGTATTGGAATGTTCTGAGTTTTGGGCGCTGGATTTCAAAGCACCAAGCAAGAACGCGAAAGAATCTTTTCCAAACTTTTCCGTGGCCCCTGTCCCGTATTTGCCATTGTAGATGCCAGCGGCTTGCATCGACTGTGAGGAATTAATTTGATAAGAATCAAAATCATGATGATAAGTGGAAAAGGCAATAGAGTCGGCACGGACAATACGAAGTTGGGACTCGCTCACGCCTTCCGCCTTGGCTAAATCAAAAAACTTTTGCGCGTTCATACTAATTTTCCTCCTCGTCCGCCGACGGTTAAGTTTTGAATACGAATGGTGGGTTGCCCGACGTTCACAGGAATAGACCCTGATTGAGAGCCACACATTCCTTGTCCCAAAGCAACATCATTTCCAACGCGATCAATATTCATAAGAACTTCAGCGCCAGAGCCGATTAACGTGCAACCCTTTACCATCTCGCACACTTTTCCGCCGCGGATGATATACGCTTCGTTCGCAGAGAAGTTGAACTTCCCGGTGATTGGCTCGACCGATCCGCCTCCAAAGTTGGTGACGTAGATGCCGAGTTTGGTGTCTTTTAAGATATCTTCTGGATTATCTTTACCGGCAGCGATATAGGTGTTAGACATACGGGAAGTCGGTTCAAATTGGTAATTTTGTCGTCTGGATGTTCCATTCGCTTCCATACCCAAGCGCCTGCCATTAAATTTATCCACCAAAAAGCCAACACAAATGCCATCTTTAATTAATTGATTTTTTTGTGTCGCGTGGCCTTCGGAATCGATGTTGTTTGAGCCCCATTCGTTTGGGATCGTTCCATCGTCATAAGCAGAAACGATAGGTGACGCGATTTGCTTTCCAATAGAATCCGAGAAAACAGAAAGATGACGAGCGGTAGCGGTAGCTTCTAAAGAATGGCCGCAGGCTTCGTGGAACACAACACCTCCCCAGCCATTCGCAATGACAACGGTGTATTTTCCTTGCGGGCATTCGACGGCGCTTAATAAGCGAATCGCGGTTTCTCCGGCCTTTTTCGCCCTTTCACGCCAATCCAAGGTATGAACAAACCAATCCCAAGAGGCGCAACGCCCCGGTCCTTCAAATGCGCTTTCGATGCGATTTCCTTCTTTGGCAATCGCCTCATCGAAAAAGCGACCGTGATCTTCCGTGTTTTTGTAGTGGTGGGCAACGCTTCCTTCGGCGTTCCAAATCTCGATATCTTTATGGCTGTCATTAAAACCTACCTGGCAACGCACAATTCGAGAATCCACCCCCATGGTGATGGAAGACGCCTCCCGTAACAAGCGAATCTTTTCTTCGACGGGGACATCTGTTAAGGGCCCATGCATTCGATTGACTACCGGGATACGTTCGTTTTTCGCTTCCTTCACCGAAATTTTTCGCTCGCCTTCAAAACGGCGCGAGAGTTGTCCGGCTAAGGTCAACAAAGATTTCCGAGATAAGTCGGAGGTGAAACCATATACGCTGTTGAAACCTTGCAAGATGCGGATCCCACACCCATAACTTTGGGCGCGGGAAGAGTGATCCACCTTACCATTATCGAGTGTCACATTTTCGGAAATGGTGTTTTCAAGATAGATTTCGGCATAATCTCCGCCTGTCGCAAGCGCAGCATTTAAGACTTCAATAGCTAATTTTTGAGCAATCATAAGTGAAATCTCCTTCCCGCATTATAGCCTTTACCCCCCGTTTGTCACCTTTAATCATTCTGTAAAGGCGATGTAAAAAATATAAATTCGTCTTTTCTTGCCAAATATCGTTCTTTTAAAATAATGGAGTGAATTTTGAAGCGTTGCTCCAAGAACAAAACAAACAATGGCAACAGAAGGTTGCTTCTCTAAGCAAAGAAGAAATGGCTTTTGTGAGTGTCAAAGACACCTGGCGACACAAACGAATCGGTATCTTCACAAAGGAATACCATTCGCGCGGCGAACTCATTCGTCATGGTGAGATTGTTTATGGCTACGTTTTTCAAGATTGGTCGAATGACTTAAAAGGAGAAATGGATCCCCTGACTTGGGTGCTATTTTCTCCAGAAGCCAAATATCGTAAAGATCCTACTAAATTTCAAAAAATCGCTGGGAATCTCCTTTCTTTTTGCAGAAAAGAAAATGTTAATGGCAAGGAAAAGCGCTTGCAAAAACAAATTAAGGAACCACTAAGTGAGGCCGCTTATGTCTTGCTTCCGCCTTCTTTGGCAGAAAACGACGTCGTTTATCTTTCTATTGAGCCTCGTCCCTTATCTTTCTTTTCTGATTTTCGCTTTGGCATCAATCTATTTTTCATGGCAAGAACGATATCCAAGGAAATTCTTTATTTTCCAGAACGTTATTGGACCCCGACATTATTAGAAGCCTATCGCTCCTCCTTTTCGTCTTGCAAAGAATCTCTTTCCCTAAGCGCAGACCTTTCTTAAAATGTTGTTGTTATGACTGGTGCAAAAGTACTAAGACGCATTGCCTCGTGGTTGCTTTTTCTAGCAGCTGCTACCTGGTTTTTAGTTGAAACAATAGAATTGGCAACCGCCCCTTATTTGGCTGCTTATGACGGAGAAATAACCGATTTATTCACGCGTTTTTATTTGCCTCTTCTTTATGTTGTTCTTTGCTTAGGCGTCATGTTTACGACCCAATTTGCTTTGTTCCATCATCCGGAATCCAACACGGGATATATGGGTGGCATTGTCTTGATGGTCTTTTTTGGAGTTGGCTTTGGCGTTTCGCTCTATGCTTTGATTCGTGGAATGATCAGTGTTCCTTACAATGCCTATTGCACTAACCCCTCCTTTCTGTATTGTGCCGTCTTACCTGCAATGTCGATTTTTTTCGGTGAATTTGTTTATGGTTTTGTGCTTTATTGGCAAGATCATAAAGCAAAGAAAAAACGAGAAGTCATCGAAGAAGCGAAAGAGAAAGCCGCCAAAGAAGAAGTGGATGGCGTTCATTTAAACAAAGAAGACCTAGATATACCAGCAAATGTTGGATAAATAGACCCATGATATAATACCTCCGCCAAACAATCAGAGACGGTTGGGAGGCGGCTCGGGTCTGGTTGTTTGGCGATAACCCTTCCCTCGGGACGCCTCCCAACAGTCGGAAGGGATTTTTATGTTGGACAAAACGGCGGTCGAATCCATGACCGACGAGAAGATTTCCAAAGCGATCGATCTGCTCGTCTCGGAGGCCTCGAGGCGAGAGCTGGAGGCTTCGAGATTCCGAAAGGCCTCTTTGGCCAAATCCAGCAAAAGGGACCCGAGGTGTCCGGTTTGCCACGCCCCGCTCGTCAAAGACGGGAAGCGGGGCGATGGAATCCCCCGGTACGAGTGCCCGAGATGCCATAGGCACTACTCCGATTCGTCGGTCGTCGAAGCTGCCGCCGAAGAAGATAAGGGAGATATTGGCGCTGATAGTGCTGGACTGCCCGGATTGGGTCGTCGCCGAAATCGCCGGGGTCAACGTCAAAACCGCCCAGTTTTGGGTGGACCGATGCCTCGACGCAAGCCAAAAATGGGCGACGGAATCGAAACTTTCCGGGCACGTTTGGATCGATGAGATGCGCTTCGCCCCGGCGCGGGCCGAGGGCGTCGCCGCCTGCAGAACCTACAAGGGCAGGATCGCCAAAGACGCCTATTTGGAGGTCGCCTTCGATTCCGCCGGCAACGGTTTCTGCAAGCTCTACGCGGAAAAATTGGGGGCGCCGACCCGCGGCATGGCGCTCTCCGCCTTGGGGGATCGGATCGCGGAGGGGTCGAAATTGACGCACGACGGCGCGCCTTCGCACAACCTGCTGGTCAAGGAGCTCGGCTTGGAGGACGATTGGTGCAAATTTGTTCCGGGCGACAAAGAATACGAGTCCAAAATGAAGCTCATGAGCAATTGCTGCAGCTACCTTAGGCACGCGTTCGAGTCCCACATGGGGATCAAATTCTCGAAAATGGAAGCCTACGCG
>CADAUN010000038.1 GCA_902791085.1 uncultured Erysipelotrichaceae bacterium
CGCCGCGGCGAGAGAAAACGGGAACCCCTCGCTCGGGGTTCCCGTTTCTCAATGATCAGCGCCTTTTTTAAATGTGTCCTTGACATGGGGTCCACATTATCAGGTGCGTTCCTTTTCTTTAAAAAAAGAAAGCGTTCTCTCTTTTTTTAGAAAGTTCTATTTGGTAAACTATTCCCGATATGCGTTACTGCTTAATTAAAAGAGACGATTCGTTTTCTGAAGAAGTAGAGAATTCTATCGCTAAAAAATTAGAACACGACCCGTTTTTTAGTAAAGATAGCATTCATCCTGAACTCGTGATTGTCATTGGCGGAGATGGCACTTTTCTAGCCGCTTTGCATCATTATATGACCCATGTCGATTCTCTTCGTTTTTTGTGCTTTAACACCGGCCGCATTGGCTATTACAATGAATTCTCAATTTCAGATGTCGATATGGCCCTTGAGGGAGTAAAAGACGGCACTTTAAAAACCAAATCTTTTCCTTTGCTGGCGTTAAATGGAGAAAAAGAAACGCATTATGCAGTGAATGAATTTATCGTTTCTGGATTGCTTAAGAACGTCGAATACGACATTTTGTTAGACGGACAGTTTTTAGAACATTATTTCGGCATGGGACTGGTCATTTCTACGACCACCGGATCCATGGGGTATAACCGTAGCATCTTCGGTTCTATTTTGGACACAAAACTACGTGCGATGGAATTGACGGAAATTGCTGCGATTCGTTCGAAGGCGTACCAGCCGATTGGCTCGCCTGTTGTGATTGATGGAGGAAGAACATTAACTTTTCAAGAAAAGAACCACCGTCCGGCGACGTTACTACAAGACAATCTCACTTTCCAAAAAGAAGCAGATCCTGTCTTTACCATTCAATATGGAACAAAAAATGCCGTGTGCTATGTCAAAGATGATGATGTCTTTGTCCCACGGTTACGAAAAACACTTGGCTATTAGGAGGACCCAAATGTATCAAATCGTTTCGAAACGCGTTCTCAATCCGACGATGATTGAGATGAACATCGCTGCGCCTGAAATCGCCCGTAAAGCACAACCGGGTGAATTCATTATTTTGCGCGTCGATGAAAAAGGGGAACGCATCCCTTTGACCATCGCGGGAGAAGACCGCGAAGCTGGCACGGTGAAGATTATTTTTCAAATCGTCGGTGCCACAACCTTTGAATTAGGCAAGAAGGAAGCAGGCGAATTCATTCAAGATTTTGTCGGTCCTTTAGGAAGACCTTCCGAACTAGACGGATTGAAGAAAGTTTGTGTCATTGGCGGCGGCGCTGGCACAGCGATTGCCATGCCAGTGGCGCAAAAACTGCATGAAAACGGTGCCGTGGTGCATTCTATCGTTGGTTTTAGAAACAAAGATTTAGTGATCTTAGAACCTGAATTCCGTGCCTGCTCTGATTTGTTAAAAATCATGACGGACGACGGATCCTATGGAGAAAAAGGTTTGGTCACTCAAGCGCTTCAACAATTGCTTGACCAAGGTAACACTTATGATGAAGTCATCGCCATTGGCCCCATCGTGATGATGAAATTCGTGGTGAAATTGACAAAACAATATAACATCAAAACCGTTGTTTCCATGAACCCCATTATGATCGATGGTACCGGAATGTGCGGCGGTTGCCGCTTGACCGTAGGAGGCAAGACAAAGTTTGCTTGCGTTGATGGCCCTGACTTTGACGGATTCGAAGTCGACTTCGACGAAGCCCAAAAGCGGAATGGAATTTATCGCGAATGGGAAAAACACAAATACGAAGAAACCTGTAATCTCTTCCAAAAGGAGGGCAAATAAGATGGTCGCCACAAAATTCAATATGCGGCAAGACAAAAATCCGATGCCGTCGCAAGAACCAAAGGTTCGCGCTCATAACTTCAAAGAAGTCGCTTTGGGATACGATTTGGCAATGGCGCAAGACGAGGCTGCCCGTTGTCTTCATTGTCCAAAACAACCTTGAGTGAATGGCTGCCCCGTTCACATTCATATTCCTGATTTCATTATGAAGGTTCGCGATGGCGATTTAAAAGGCGCGAACGATGTTTTGTTACAATCCTCTTCTCTTTCTAGCATCTGCGGTCGGGTGTGCCCACAAGAATCGCAATGTGAAAAATATTGTACCCGTGGCCTGCGTCCAGGCGCCGAACCGGTCGCCATCGGTCGGCTTGAACGCTTTGTTGCTGACTATGCAAGAGAAAATCATTTGGTCGCCTTTGAGAAGGCAAAACCAAATGGACATAAAGTGGCTGTTGTAGGCTCTGGTCCTTCTGGTTTAACTTGTGCTGGAGACTTAGCCAAAAAGGGATATGAAGTCACTGTGTTCGAGGCGTTACATTTAGCGGGTGGCGTCTTAAGCTATGGCATTCCTGAATTCCGGTTGCCGAAAACCATCGTTCAAAACGAGATTCATAATTTAGAAAAGATGGGTGTCGAAATCCGTACCAACATGGTCATTGGCAAAGTCTATTCCATTGACGAATTGATGGAAGAACATGGATATGAGGCTGTCTTTATTGGCACCGGTGCTGGACTTCCCCGTTTCATGGGCATTCCAGGAGAAAATCTAAAAGGTGTGCTTTCTGCAAACGAATTCTTAACCCGGATTAATTTGATGAAAGCCTATCAAGAAGATGCGGATACTCCTATTGTTCATGGCAAGCGCGTTGCCGTGATTGGCGGAGGAAATGTGGCGATGGACGCATGCCGTTGCGCGCTCCGTTTAGGCGCCGAAAAGGTCTACATTATCTATCGTCGTTCCTTAGAAGAAATCCCAGCACGAAGAGAAGAAGTCCATCACGCGATGGAAGAAGGAGTGGATTTCCATATCTTAACAAACCCCGTGGAAATCTTAGGGGATGAGAATTTGAATGTAACCGGCATTCGTTGCATCAAAATGGAACTTGGCGAACCGGATGCATCCGGACGCCGCCGTCCAGTGGCAATACCAGATAGTGAATACACGATGGACGTAGATGTGGTCATCCAAGCCATCGGCACCTCACCTAATCCCTTAATCAAAAATACGACAAAGGGATTGGATACGAATCCGCATGGTTGCATCATCACCAAAGACGAAAGCGGTGAAACCACAAAGAACGGTGTCTATGCCGGTGGCGACGCCGTCACTGGCGCTGCTACGGTCATTCTCGCAATGGGAGCAGGAAAAAACGCTGCCGAAGCGATTGATCAATATATTCAGGCAAAAGCCCATTAATGAAATGCTTAATCGGCCAGCAATGAACTGAACCCCATTTCGTTCACAGGTTGGAAAACCGTTATACCGTCACTTTTAAAGCGATGGAAAGCAAAATTGCACTTAAAGTTCTTGATTTTTATTAAACGTGCGATATTTGGAATGATTAGAAAAAAGCTTCTCGTTTCGGCGGGAAGCTTTTTGATATAAAAGGGTTTTCAGGTGATTTTTTGATTATTTTAGAATGGCAATTACTTCTTTTTGCCTTCCTGCGACAACAATGGGATGACGATTTTCTACATAGACATTGGTTTCGCTTCGCATGCCAAAATCGGGGGCATAGATTCCTGGTTCCAAAGAAAACGAAGTACCGTTGATGAGAGCGCGGGTATCGTGAGATTCGTAATCATCAATATTCGCTCCTGGTCCATGCGGAGAAATATCAACGGAGATATTGTGGCCGGTTCGATGCGTGAAATATTCTCCATAGCCTTTGTCCGTAATGTCTTTTCGAACGACGTCATCGACTTCATAGCCTAGCACCTCTCGTTGGGGCAGATTTTCTTCCAAGAAAGACACCGCATGGTCAATTGCTTCTTTTAAGATTTGAAACCGCTCGGCGACAAAAGCCGGAACTTTCTTTCCAACGTATCCCATCCAGGTGATGTCGGCATAAACGCCTAAAGGATCGTCCATTTTGGCCCACATATCGATTAAAACGACATCGCCTACATGAATGGGACTAGAGACTTTGCTCGTGGGACCATAATGGGGATTCGATGCATTATGATTAATGGCGACAATCGGCGGATCATCATAAACCATTCCTTCTTCATGGAATCGTTTTGCGATGAATTGTTGAATTTGATATTCATCAGATACACCATTTTGTTCAATATCCGCTTTGATTTTGGCGAATGCTTCGTCTTTTATTTTTAGTGCGAGGGCATCAGCCTGACGTTGCAATTGATAAGATTTTTCCCCGTATTGTGCCTGAAAAATCTGCAATAAGTTCGCGGAAGAACGGATTTCAATTCCTAGCGATTGCAGATATGAGACACTGCCATAGTCAGCCAATGAAACGCGTGGCAACAATCCATTTTCGGATATGTCCATATAGACGCGGTGATAAGAATGGAAACACTCTTTCTCTAATGTGAGCATCTCTTGCCAAGTGTGATAGACCTTTAAATCAAAATGGGCTTGGGTTTCCGGATCTTGCAAGAATATCGTATCAATAACGTGACAAATGAGATAAGGTTTGGCATCTTTTGGGAAAACCATCAAGATTTTCCGTGTTAGCATCTTGTCGCCCAAAAAAGAAACCATGGTGGGATTTCGATTTTCATAATCCACCAAAATCCAGGCATCTATTTGTTGTTTCGTCAATTCTTCTTGAATGGTAACAAAGCGGTCCATAAATGTTCCTTCTTTCGTCTCTACCATTGTAGCATGTAGAAGCGGGCGTGAGACTTTCCAAGCAACGAGCAAAATGTCATAATAACGACGTGAAAACTGCTTTTTATGATCGGATGAATAAGGAGTGCCCATTAAGTGGGCATCCCGATCCCTATTGGCAACGCGAGCATTACCAAAATCTCGATGGATGGTGGGATTTTGCCATTACGCAAAGCGAGGCGATCCCTCCGAATTATCCTGAACGGATTTTGGTGCCGTTTGCTCCCGAAACGGAAGCCAGTGGTATTTTTCGTTCCATTTCGTTGTTCGACCGTCTTCATTATCGGAGAAGCGTAGACGTCCCTTCTGAATTTGTCGGAAAGCCGGCGTTACTACGTTTTATGGCAGTGGATCAAGAGGCACAAATTTATGTCGATGGCGAATTATTTGCCACTCATCGAGGCGGTTATCTTCCTTTTACGGTCTATATTGACAAAGTGAAAGCTCATTTTGTGTTAGAAGTCGTGGTGAAAGACGACACTGCTAGTCCATTTTATGCGAGGGGTAAGCAATCGAATCGCCCGAAAGGCATCTGGTACACTCCAACCAGCGGAATTTGGCAAGAAGTGTATTTAGAATATCTGCCTAGCGCCAATTTCATCGACCATGCCCATATCTATGGGGATTACGATCGAAAAAGTTTTGTGATTGATGCTTGCTTTGCCGGAGACAAAGAAGGGGCTGAAGTAGAAGTTTATGACAACAACGCTTTGGTCGGAAAAACTTCTTTTGATGCAAAAGGGCACGCCGAAATAACGCTTACTGATTCTGCTTTTCATCCTTGGTCGCACGAAGATCCGCATTTATATACCCTATTGTTTCGTAATCATGGCGATCTCGTTCGCTCACAAGGCGCCTTCCGTAAAATAGAATCGGTGGTAGCAGGAGATTCTCGTTTCTTGTTTTTCAATCATAAGCCTTGTTTCCTTTCCGCTCCCTTGGATCAAGGTTATTGGCCGGAATCTGGTTTAACGCCTCCTTCGTTAGAAGCGATGGAATTTGATCTTCGTTACTTGCTTTCCTGTGGTTTTAATGCCGTGCGGAAACATATCAAAGTCGAATTGCGTCGTTATTATGCTTTATGCGATGCTCTAGGAATCTACGTCATGCAAGATATTGTGAATGGTGGCGCCCCATATCGTCCGTTTTTGATTGCGTTGGCGCCTTTGTTGCCTTTAAACATCAAAGATCGTAACACAGCCAAATTAGGAAGAGGCAATCCCCAATCTCGTGCTCAATTCTTATCAGAGTTAGAAGGAACCGTTAAAGCTTTAGGCTCCATTCCTTCGATTATTTCTTGGACTTTATTTAATGAAGGTTGGGGACAATTTGACGCGGTGGAGAACACCAAAAAATTACGTGCGTTAGACGCTACCCGGCTGATTGATTCCACTTCTGGTTGGTACGATAAAGGAGTGGGGGATTTTGTCTCTCGCCACATTTATTTTCGTTCTGTCAGGCTGAAACCAGATGCGGATCGTCTCTTATCGCTCAGCGAATTTGGCGGTTATTCCTTGCCGCTTTCGGGTCATCGCTGGTCGAAGAAAAACTTTGGTTACAAACGGTTTTCTTCTCTTACCAAATGGCAAGATGCAGTGATTAAACTCTATCAAAAGCAAATCCTTCCTGCGATTCAAAAAGCCCATTTATCGGTGGCCGTTTTTACGCAGCTAACGGATGTAGAACAAGAGACAAACGGTTTGCTGACGTATGATAGGGCAATTGCTAAAATGAACCCTGATGATTTAAAAAAAGTCAACGAGGAGATGCAACAAGCCTACCAAGAAGCCACCAAACTTCATTTATCTGACACGCATGACGAAAAATAACATGATGAAACGGACACGATCTCGGATTAGTTTATTAAGCCTATGGATTCTTTCTTCCTGTGCTTTCTTTGTCTCTCCTGCCGCCAGCTCGTCAATAGAATCATCTTTTTCTTCTGACTCTTCTACCCCCTCTTCACTTTCTTCGTCATCCTCTTCCTCTTCATTTTCTTCTTCTAGTGTTTCCTCTTATTCTTCCTCGTCGTTACAACCAGGCAGCTTTGATGAACCGCAGTTGGTGTTAGATGCGTCTACCGTATTAACATGGGAAGAGAATGGTTTTGAAGGAGACGGTTATGCCTTCCGTTTTCAAAACGTTTCGCGTTTAGAAACTGGCTTTATAGAAATCATGCAAGGCGGTTACATCACGAATTTTCTTCCTTTTGCCAAAGATATTCTTTCTGTCACTGTTTCTTTTACCTTAACGGAAGATTATGGTTCTTTGCTAAGCAAAAGCAGTGCATATCCCATTTCTTCACCCGCTAATGGAGCTTACGCATTAACCAATGAAGAAGCTTTTACTTATTCCACAAAAGGTTCTTATTTTAGTCTTTACGCTCCGCTAACAAGTTACGATATTTCTTCGATTACCTTAACTTTCGGTGAAAGCAGAAGTGAACCTTCTCTTCCGAAGACCATTGATATTTTTACAATAAACGATACGCATGGAGCCGCTGCTTACGCTTCGGACAATGGAAAAAAGCAAGCTGGCATCCGTAAATTGTCTTCCTATTTAGCGGAAGAGGAGCGAAAGAATCCAGATGGAAGCGTGGTGTTGTCCAGCGGCGATATGTGGCAAGGTGGCGCGGAAAGTAATCTAAGCAAAGGGCGCTATTTCGTCGATTGGATGAATCTCGTGGGTTTTGAATCTATGGCAATAGGCAACCATGAATTCGATTGGAAAGCGGATACGATTGCTAAAAATGCTACAGCCGCCTCGTTTCCTTTCTTAGGGATTAATATTTTGGATCCAAATGGCAATCGCCCCTCATGGGCTAAACCATCTGTCGTTTTGGAACGCGGCCCTTATCGTATCGGCGTGATCGGAGCAATAGGGCCGATTGCCAGTTCTATCGATTCCTCCTCTTTGAGCGGATACTCTTTTGCCTGGTCGAATATTCGAAGTCTTGTGCAAAACGAGGCCACTCGTTTACGGGACAACGAAAATTGCCAATTGGTATTGTTATCTTTGCATTATTCGAATACATCGGACGCGTCTTCCTCTATTGTTTGGCCTGGTATCGATGCAGTTTTGGAAGGCCATACCCATCAATCTTATGGCTATCTTGACGCCAAAGGGATACCGCATGTCCAGACTTATGCGAACGGTTCAAATTTGAAAAAAATCACTTTCGTCTATTCCGAAAGCGAGCATAAACTGGTGTATCAATCTTGGAGCGATATTCCTTTTTCGACTATTTCATCCAGAACCGACGATCCCTTGGCAAGCCGTCTTGCTTTGCATTATGAAAAGGAATCGCAAAGAGTCACGAATGAAGTGCTTTATCATTCTACAAAAAGCATAGACAAAGTAACATTGGCCCATTTTGCCGTGCGTGTTTTATATGAATATTATGCCGAAGATTCGGGGAGCGATTCTTCTCCTTTTGTCGCCGCTTTAATCAATACCGGAAGCGCAAGACAAACATTGCCTGCAGGAGACATTACCTATGGAGATTTACTAGCGGCATTGCCATTTGATAATGCAAATATCATCGCTTCTACCTCGCCTACTCAGTTGTCGAGCTGGCTCAATAACAGTTACTATTCAGCCTATTCGATATCCTATGACAGCAGCCTTTCTTCGGTGCGTTTTGTGACCTTGTCTTTTGTGAAAGATAAATTGCGTAACGCTACTACCATTGAAAAACATGCCACGCCAGTATTGCGTGACATGGTTGCAACCGCGTTTAAGGAAGGGAAATTTGACACCTATGAAGCCTAGCATTGCTTTATGTATCCAAGGAGGAGGAGCGCGGGGCGCCTATGCGGCTGGCGCACTTCGCGCTTTGCTACGTCTCGGATTCGTTGCGGATGAAGTTTATGGAACAAGCGCTGGGGCGTTACTCGGTGTCGATTTTGTGACGCGAGATGAAGAACGTTTGGAAAAAATGGTGTTGGCGCTAGCCACATCTCGTGGTTTCATCCGCCCTTCAAATTATTGGAAAAAAGGTTCCATTTTTGATTTTCATTATTTGTTAGAAGAAATGCCGGAAACGAAACTTCCGTTCCGTCAAAAAGTCTTTCTTTCTTCTCCAACTCATTTTTATGCCGTTTCGACTTCTGTATCGCAGGGGAAAGTTGCATATTTTTCGAAAAATGATACGGATTTCCTTGCTGGATTGGCATCAAGCGCTTCCTTGCCCCCTTATTCAAAACCCGTGAAAATCGGGGAAGATGGTTATTTAGACGGAGGGGTGGTAGAAGCGATACCATTCCACCGTGCGTTAGAAGAAAACATTCTCCATATTGTGGTGGTTTCCACAAGAGAAAAAGGATATCGCAAATCCCCTTTGGACGCGTTAAGCCGTCGTCTAGGCAAACGTAGCTACAGCGATCACCCCGAATTTTTAAAAGCGTATTTAGAAACCTCAAATACTTACAATCGCCATGTTGAGGAAATGGATTCTTTAGCAGAAAGTGGGCGCCTTTTCGTTCTTTATCCTTCTATTCCCCCTAAAGTTTCCGTCACTTGTCAAAACACGAAAAAACTATTAGCGCTTTGCCATGCCGGGGAAGAAGATACAGAAAAACAAGAAAATGCCCTTCGTGCGTATCTTTCAAAGTAAAACTTTGATAAGATAAAAGTCATGAATAAAAATGATGTCAAAAAGCACCGTTCGCAAAAGGGCCTTATCGACCCCAAACAGACTAAAACTTACCTCGTTTATCACGAAACGAACCTTTTGACGTTTTTGAAGGAAAAGATCCCTTCGCAATCCCAACACAACATTTGTCGCATCATCGCGAATCATCAAGTTGCCGTTGGTGGCGCGCCGGTTTCGTTATTCACTTATCCGCTTTATCCGGAAGACGAAGTCACGATTTCTTATCGTCCTATCGCCAAACATGAGCGTCATGATTTGCCCATTCTTTATGAGGATGACGATTTGATCGCCATCAATAAGCCGAGTGGTCTTTTGTCGACTGCCTCAGATCGAGAAAAAGGAAGAACCGCCTATCGCTTGGTGAGCGACTATGTGACCCAAAAGGACCGTAATGCCCGTATTTTTGTCGTTCATCGTTTGGATGAAGACACTTCTGGCGTATTGGTTGTTGCCAAGAAATGGGAAGTGCGAGAAGCGTTACAAAATCATTGGCAGGAAATCGTTAAAAAACGTGGTTATTATGCCATCGTAGAACCTGCTGATATACCTCCACGCGGCCACTTGGTGGATTATTTAGCCCAAGACAAGACGCTCTCCGTTTATGTGACTCATCGCCCTTCCGAAGGGAAAAAGGCCATCACAAATTATCGAAAGATTGTGGCAAATCGTCATTATGCTTTATTAGATGTTACGATTGAAACGGGGCG